>JAZQAP010000717.1:0-7204 GCA_045545275.1 Thermoguttaceae bacterium
TCGAGGTCGCGCGCCAACAGATCGCGTCCTTTATCGCCCGCGCCGCCCAGACGATAGATTTCGTCCCGATCGTAACGCTCCGACGCGAACAACCATTCGCAAACAAAAATTTCAAATTCGTCGGGGCTCAAATTTTGAACAAGGGTAAGCGGATCCAAGTCCGACGACTTGCCCAAACGCGCGAGGTCGATTTTAGGCGGCGACAAACGCTCGCGAGAAAGCAAGTTATCGCTTTTTTTAGCTTTCATTTTCGTATCCAAGCGAGAATTTGAAAATAGCGTCGGTTGGCGAAAAAGCCCGGTGTCCGCCCCGAAAATATTTTCCGTTCTTAATTACGCGACGTTGTTTTTATTGTAATCTTCGCGCGCTTTTTGTCAATATTTAAGAGCAAGGTTTTGACGCCTGGGGCTTGCTTGTCCAAGCGTTTCCTCTGCGATCATCTTGCCGCGACGGTGAATCATTAACTTTAACGTCGTCGACGGGGCGACGGTGCAAGTGTTAAGCCGGAATGTCGCTAGAATGCGCTTGACGTTGGGCGAAGATTTTAGCTTTTAACGAGGCTAGGGAAGGTCGCGTCGATTTCTAAGGCGTTTGGGGGGAGCGGTTGGTTCCGCTTGCATCGGGCGTTTCGGTTGCGCGTCGAGAATTTAACGCTGCCGAGCGGGCGTCTTCGGGCGCTTCGCTTAACGGCGGCTTGGCTTGGCGATTGTTTCGTTGAACGCGGCGACGGAAGGCGGGAAATCAACGGCTGGAAATCGGATTCCGTTTAACTTAAATCTTTTCAAACGTTTCTTTTGCGTTATATTGCGCAATGTTCGGGGGAGACGTTCTTCGGCGGCGCCTCGCCGACGTTTCTACTCCGACGACGGAAAGAAAAACGCTTGACAAACGATTAATTTCGGTTTATACTGGCGGTCGCAACCTTTCTGCGACCGCCTTTTTTTATGGAAAGAGAGGTAGTTTATGGCGAGTTTGCAGGAAAGAAAACGTAAGAATGGGAAAAGCGCGTATATCGTCCAGTTTATGCTTGACAAACAACGCCGTTCCGTTTTTCTCGACGCCAAATATCCCAAGCGGGTCGCCAAAGAAGTGAGTTTCTATGTCGACGAGCTTGCGAAGTCGACGGAATTTGGATTGACAC
This sequence comes from Thermoguttaceae bacterium, assembly GCA_045545275.1. Taxonomy (GTDB): domain Bacteria; phylum Planctomycetota; class Planctomycetia; order Pirellulales; family Thermoguttaceae; genus RUG369. The sequence continues at coordinate 1,142 of JAZQAP010000717.1, forward strand.
CGGAACGTAGGGTCTTGTCTTGGCTAGAAGAACTCGACGACGACTTGAAACAACGTCTTCGTCGCGCCGGTTTACTGTCCGAACGCGATTTTATTTCGATAGCGGATTTAATCAAACGTTATTTCGAAGCGGAAAGCTCGAAACTGCGTCCGTCGTCGGTTGTCAATAAGAAAAATCGACGTCGGCGCATTGCCGAGGTTTTGGATTTTTCGAATAGCGCCAACGCGCTGACGCCGTCCGAAGTCGCTCGATTGAAAATCGAGCTTAGCAAGACGTTTGCACAGGCAACGTGTACTGGAATGCTTAGGGTTTTATCCTGTGTTTACGCATGGGGGAAAACATTAGGTATCGTTGATAAAAATCCTTTTGAAGACGTGCCTAAAGGCTCGGATGTTAATAAGTCGCGAGAATACTATGTTCCGATGGACGTTTATTTCAAAGTCTTAGAACATTGCAGGGACCAAACCGAAAGGACTTTGTGGGCTTTGTACCGTATCGGCGGACTGAGACGCGGCGAAGCGTTTGAATTGAGGTGGGAGGACATAGACTGGGAAACCAACCGAATGAAGGTTCGATCGCCTAAAACTGAGAACGTTGGAAAGGATCATCGGATTATCCCGTTGTTCCAGCTATTGAAAGACGAACTTGAAAAATTGCGTAAGTTAACACAAAAGCCGGAGACGGGGCGTGTCATAACGTCGATGTCGCCGGTTACTATTTACCAGATTTTCAAGAGAACTGTTTCAAAAGCCGGAGTTCCCGTTTGGGATCGCTTATTCCAAAATTTGAGGTCGAGTCGCGCGAATGAGATATATCGTGAGTTTGGCGAGCTTAAAGAATCTGCTTGGATTGGGCATTCCACAAGTGTCGCTTTGGGACATTATTTACATATATTAGATTCCGACTACGACATTGCATCGCAATGGAAGGAGGTTTGATCTGAGAAGCGGTTGCAAAATGGTTGCAGAACCTAGTGGAATGTAGCGGAATGAAGCGGAACTAAGCGGAACAAGATTTATATGCCAAGCGTTGAAATAACAGATTTTAGATTGTAAGTCTAAAAGAGTTGAAAGTTACGTCAACGCTATATGCAACAAGTATTCTTGTCCCAATCCGCCCAATTCGGCTCTTCGTGCGGGACGACTTCCGCCGGCGGCGTCGGCTCCGTGTCGCTGGAATCCGTCCAACCCGTTTCCCAACGGCTCAAAAGGACGGCGACGCCTCCGGCGCCTTTAAGCGTTTCGCCGTCGGGACAATTTTTATATTCGTCGGGAAGAATCGGGCCGACGGCGCGACGTTCCGGGCTCTTCGGCGCGCAAACGTTCGTTCCGACCGTCCAAATCTTTTGTTTCCAAGGTTTGTAAAACTCGCAACGCTTCGTCGTCGGCGGTTCGCGGTAACGTTCCGGCGGCTCGACGTTTCCAACGACGCGTAGGACGTCGTCGGCTCGCAAATCGCCGGGGGTAAAATGGCTGATATACGCGTGAAATTGCGTCGGCAAGCGCAAAACGTCTTGCGTTTCCTGCGGTTCGGCGAAGGCGCCTTCGAACGGGCGGAGGAGTTGGCGACGTCGGCCTTGGTTCCAGTCGGGGAACAGAATTTCGTAAACGACTTGCCCGTAAACGTAACCGCGAGGCGAAACGACGGATTCGGTTTCCCAAACCATCCAGCCTTCAAAGTATCCGGGGCGAAACTCGCAATAACGTTCGGTGGAAATTTCGAAAACGTCGCCGAGTTTTAGGCGAAGTCGAACGATATCCTTATCGGTAAGACGAGTCGACGGAAGGCGCGGGGCGTTCGGTTCGTATTTCATTGGGCGTTTCCTTAGCCGGAAGTCGCGGCGACGCTTAACGTTGCGACGACGCGGGCGGTTGTTGTTCAAAGTTCGGGTTTTCCGGCGAAATTATTCGACGGCGGTCGAGAGGAACGCAACAAAAACCGAACGCGCGACCGGACGCAACCCGTATGCCGCTTTTGAGAGGCAATTTTCAAGGAAAAAAAAGAGAGCTTTTTCGCTATTTGCGCCGTCGCGAGGCGGTCTTTTTAAATTTGACGACGGCAAGAGCGTAAACTGTTGCGAATAAATGATTTGGGATTCGCGACGGGCGGCTCGAAAGAAAGTCGGAGAGCGGCGCAAAAGCGTCGACGAAAAAAGCGGCGTGTCGCGACGGTTGGCGCGCCGGCGCAAGGGAAGGAACCAAAAAGAAAACCCGCGGCGACGGTTTGTCGCGTCGCCGCGGGGAAGTCGCGCCGAAGCGTTAAGCGTCGTTAGTTCTTATTTTGCAACGCTTCGTGGATCGCTTGAGCGGCGGTCTTGCCGGCGCCCATCGCGAGAATGACCGTCGCGGCGCCGGTAACCGCGTCGCCGCCCGCGTAAACGAACGGTTTCGAGGTCGCGCCCTTTTCGTCGGCGACGATGCAACCGCGTTTGTTCGTTTCGAGGCCCTTCGTCGTGTTCTTAATGAGCGGGTTCGGCGATTGGCCGATCGAAATGATCGCGGCGTCGATTTCGATCGTATGTTCCGAACCGGCGACGACTTGCGGGCGACGGCGACCGCTTTCGTCCGGTTCGCCCAGCTCCATATCGACGACTTCGACCGCTTTAAGCCAACCGTTTTCGTCGCCGATAAATTTCGTCGGGTTTTGCAGGAGAAGGAACTTGACGCCTTCTTCTTCCGCGTGCATTACTTCTTCGGCGCGGGCCGGAAGCTCTTCCTTACCGCGACGGTACACGATGTAAACGTTTTCCGCGCCCAAGCGTTTCGCGCTGCGGGCGGCGTCCATCGCGACGTTGCCGCCGCCGAAAACCGCGACGCTGTTTCCGCAATAAACCGGCGTGTCGTACTCGGGGAAGCGGTACGCCTTCATCAGGTTGACGCGGGTCAGGAACTCGTTCGCCGAGTAAACGCCGTTGAGCTGTTCGCCTTCGATTCCGAGGAACGACGGCAACCCGGCGCCGGACGCGACGTACACGGCGTCGTATCCCATTTCCTCGAACAGCTCGTCGACGAGAATCGTCTTGCCGACGACGACGTTCGTTTCGATTTTAACCCCGTATTTGCGGAGTTTATCGACTTCCTGTTGAACGATCGCTTTCGGAAGGCGGAACTCCGGAATCCCGTACATCAAGACGCCGCCCGCCGTGTGGAACGCTTCGTAAATCGTGACGTCGTAACCGAGTTTCGCCAAGTCGCCCGCGACGGTCAAACCGGACGGGCCGGAGCCGACGACCGCGACTTTCTTGCCGTTCGGTTCCGGTTTGACGATTTGTTCTTTAGCGGCGCAATTTTCGCGGTAATAGTCGGCGACGAAGCGTTCGAGACGCCCGATCCCGACCGGTTCGCCTTTGATTCCGCGAACACATTTCGATTCGCATTGCGATTCTTGCGGGCAAACGCGACCGCAGACGGCGGGAAGGGCGTTCGTTTCGGAGATTTTCGCGTAGGCGCCTTCGAAGTCGCCTTCGGCCACTAAAGCGATAAATTCCGGGATTTTAACGCCGACCGGGCAACCGTTGACGCAAGGCTTGTGCTTGCAATTCAAGCAACGTCGCGCTTCGTCGATCGCCGCTTCGGCGGTATAGCCGGTCGCGACTTCGAGGAAGTTCTTGTTGCGGACGTTCGGCTCTTGCTCCGGCATCGGATTCTTATCGTTGCGCATATTAGCTTTAGCCACGGTTATTTCCCCCTTCCAATACGGCATTTTCCGTCGGCGCACGATTGTTTTTCGTGCGATTTGTACATTTGTTGACGCTTCATCGCGGCGTCCCAATCGATTTTATGACCGTCGAAGTCCGGGCCGTCGACGCAGGCGAACTTCGGTTGACCGTCGACGATCACGCGACAGCCGCCGCACATTCCGGTGCCGTCGATCATCACCGGGTTCATCGAGACGGTCGTCGGCACGCCGTATTGTTCGGTCAGTTTGCAGACCGCGCGCATCATCGGGAGCGGGCCGATGGCGATCACTTCGTCGAATTTTTCGCCGGCGTCGAGCTCTTCCTTAAGTTTGTCGGTAACGAAGCCCTTGTTTCCGTTCGAGCCGTCGTCGGTCGCGACGATCAACTTGTCGGACGCCGCCGTCATTTCGTCGTTGAGAATGATAAAGTCGACGCTTCTAAAGCCGACGATGGCGGTAACTTCCGCGCCGAGCGACTTGAGTTTTTTCGCTTGCGGGTAAGCGATGGCCGTGCCGAGACCGCCGCCGATGACCGCGACTTTTTTGAGCCCTTCGAGCGGAGTCGGGACGCCGAGCGGGCCGACGAAGTCGAGAACGGAGTCGCCGGCTTCGAGCTTTGCGAGGTCTTGCGTCGTTTTACCGACCGCTTGAACGATGATCGTAACGCCGCCTTTTTCGCGGTCGTAATCGGCGATCGTGAAGGGGACGCGTTCGCCGAACTCGTCGATGCGCAAGATGATAAATTGGCCCGGCTCCGCTTTTTTGGCGACGGCCGGCGCGAGGATTTCCATCAGAAATATCTGAGGATTCAGGGTTTCTTTTCGGAGGATTTCATACGCCATGTGCTTTTCGACTCCAATCCAATGAAGAAACGCCGCCGCCGGGCCGGACTCCGAAGAATCCGAGGAATCCGAAGCGGACGGGACGAACGGTTTTAAATTCCGCGCTTTAACGACTTGCGAAGCGTTCGAGGGAGCGCGTTTCGGCGACGGTCGCGATCGGGCGCGGAAGCGAAAACGGAAACGTCGTTCGCGGCGCGTCCGCTTACGCGGTAAATTATACTCGATTTTAACGTTTGGTCAACGCCCCGGGAGTCGGAGCGGAGCGGGAAAAACAAAAGAAACGACTCGACGGCTTCGGCGCGGCGCGGGAACGGGAGGCGCGAAGAGACGGGAACGCTTGCCAAACGGAGCTCGAACGAAAAAAAACGCTCGGCGATTTCTCGTCGAGCGTCTTCGTTAGGTTGCGCTAAGTCGCGACTACTATTTGGCGTTCTTTTCGAGGGCTTCGAAGTATTCGTAGAGCGTAACGGTTTCGTTTTCGCCGATCGATTTTTCGCCGACGTTCAGTTCGCTAAGGGCTTTGACGCCGTTTTCGAGGGCTTTCGCGCCGCTTTCGTTCGGAACGTGGTTGATTTGCTTTTTCGAAACGGTGATTTGGTTGCCCGGGATGAACTTCAGCTTGGAGTCGGCTTTGACGCGGCGAAGTTCGACGAGCGATTTCACTTGGACGCCGTCGACGTGCGTAACGACGTCGCCGACTTTGAGACCCATCTTGGCGAGCGGGGAGTTCGCCGGAATCGCTTCGCTGATAACCGCGCCGCAAGCCGTTTTACCGGTCGACTTCGCGATGGCGACGGTGGAGGCGGGCGTCGTGGTCGTCGAAGTGGCGGTGGTGGTGGTCGCGACCGCCGGGGTCGTTACGATCGTCGTCGGGACGGTGTAGGTAACGATGCGGAACGGGACGTAGTAGCACGGGCAGTACCAGGTGTAGTAGTAGTAACGCGGATAGTAGTAGTAACGCCAGCCCCAGAACCAGCATTTCGCGTCGGAACCTTCGGCGCCTTCTTCGGTTTCGGCGATAAGTTGTTGAGCGGCTTTCGCGGCGCCGCCGGCGGTCAGTTCGTCGAAGTCGACGAAGTTTTCGGCTTCGAACGCGGCGATTTCTTCCGGAGTCGCGTTTTTATCGAGTTCTTGAGCTTGGGCGGAAGCGGCGCCAAAAGCGGCGATAACGCAAGCGACGGCGAAGGCGAACAGGTTCTTTTTCATGTCGATTACTCCTTGGATTAGGAAGACGTAAGTTGTTTTTTTATAGTCGGTTAAGAACTCTTTGTTTTGAGTTCTTTTTTTCTCTTTACATAAGGTTAATGGCAAAACGCGAGCCGTTCGCGCAATCGTTTTGAAAAATTTTTTGATTTTTTTTCGGCGAAAATTTCGAGCGAATCGCGTTCGCGCTCCGACGTCGGCTTTCGCGGCGCGAAACGTCGGAGCGCAAGGGGGCGGAGCGTTAGCGCAACGACCCGGAAGCGGGCGTCGCTTTGGGCGGAGCGGGCTTCGTTTTGGCGTCCGAACCCGGTTCGTCGGCGACCTCTTCGGCGACTTCGGG
>JAZQAP010000718.1:0-14314 GCA_045545275.1 Thermoguttaceae bacterium
GTTGGCCGACCGCGCCGAAGAGCCGACCGCGTTCAAATTGAGCGATTTGCGCGACTTCGACGGCGCCGTCGACTCGCCGTTCCCGAAATCCCCCGCCGCGTCCGTCGTCAAAACCGGCGACGAAATTACGCCGCTCGAAGCGGGCGCCAAGGGCGAGGAATACCTCCGCGCCGGAAAAGTCGCGATCGTCGTCGTCGCGGGCGGTCAAGGAACGCGCCTCGACTTCCCGCACGCCAAGGGGATTTACCCGATCGGGCCGATCTCCCAGGCGACGCTCTTCCAAATTCACGTCGAACGCATCCGCGCAATGGCGGCGAAATACGGAACGCGCATCCCGTTCTGCATTCAAACGAGCCCGGCGACGCACGCCGAAACGGTCGCGTTCTTCAAGGAAAACGACAACTTCGGCCTCGCCGCCGACGACGTTCTCATCTTCTGCCAAGGGACTATGCCGTCGGTCGACTTCGACAGCGGCAAAGTTCTCCTTTCGGACAAAGGCCAAATCGCCCGCAGTCCGGACGGGCACGGCGGGATGCTCGCCGCGATCAACTCGCCGCAACCGGAGTCGCCCCTCCCGACGGTGCGCGAACACGGCATTTTGACCGAGCTGAAGAACCGCGGCGTCGAGGAAATTTTCTACTTCCAAATCGACAACCCGATCGTCGACATTTGCAGCCCGGAATTTATCGGCTACCACGTCTTGAGCGGTTCCGAGTTCGCGACGCAAGTGATTCGCAAGCAAAACCCGAAAGACCGCGTCGGCAATATGGTGATGGTCGACGGCAAACTTTACGTCATCGAGTACAGCGACCTCCCGGACTCCGCGGGCGAACGCCGCAAACCGGACGGCTCCCTCGCGATTTGGGCCGGTTCGATCGCCGTTCATATGATGAACCTCGACCTGTTGCAAAAGAACGCGTCGTACTCGAGTTCGCTCCCGTTCCACTTGGCGAAAAAGAAGATTCCGCACGTCGTCCTCGACCCCGAAGCGAAAGACGAAAACGGCGCGCCCCTCTTCGGCGTCAAGATTAAGCCGGAAGGGACGAACGCTATCAAATACGAAAAGTTCATTTTCGACCTTCTCCCGCTCGCGAAAAACCCGATCGTCGTCGAGATCGAAGAGGAAACGAACTTCGGCCCGCTCAAGAACCACCCGCGCGAAGCGAAAGACACGCCGAAAACGGTTCGCGAACACCTGACCGGCCTTTATCGTCGTTGGCTCAAGAATATCGGCGTCGAGGTCGCGGACGGCGTCGAAGTCGAAATTTCGCCGCTTTTCGCCAACAGCGCGACGGAACTCGCCGCTCGTTTGAAGGAACGCGACATGTTCCCGGCGTCCGGCAAGATCGAAACGTCGGTTTACTGGGGCCCGGACGCGACGAAGTAACGCCGGTTCCGCCGACGTTCGCCGTCCTTTCCGCCGAAAACGCCGCCGACGTTTCCCAGTCGACGCGGCGTTTTCGGCTATTTCTTGCGCGACGGTTCGCCGCCGTTCGCCTCGTTTTTATTTCAATTAACCCAAAATCAAAGAAGTCGCCCGCCAATGTCCGAAGCGCCCTCGCCCGCTCCGTCCGAACCGAAAAAATCCGCCGCGCAACGTTCGTCGAAAAAGCGCGTCGTTTCGAAAAAACACGCTTGCTGGTATCACTTTTGCCAAGGCTGCCTTTACCTCGGTTTGAAAATTTTCTTCCGAATCAAATATACGAACGCGAAATACGTTCCGCGCTCCGGCCCGACGCTGTTGGTCGCGAACCATCAAAGTTTCCTCGACCCGCCGGCGGTCGGTTGCGGTTATTTCCGAATGACGAACTATTTGGCGCGCAAAACGCTCTTCAAGTTCAAGCCGTTCGGTTGGCTGATCGACTCGGTCGACGCGATTCCGCTCGAAACGCAAGGTCTTGGTTACCAAGGAATTAAGGAAACGATTCGCCGCCTCAAAAACGACGAAGCCGTCCTTATCTTCCCGGAGGGCCAACGTTGTTACGACGGCGAAATCGCGCCGTTCACGTCCGGTTACGCGAGCCTCGCCGTCAAAGCGAACGCGACGCTCGTTCCGGTCGCGATCGCCGGAGCGTTCGAAGCGTTCCCGCGAACGCAAAAGTTCCCGTCGTTCTTCAAGCCGCGCGTTCGCGTCGAATACGGCGAGCCGATTTTGCCCGCCGACTACGCCGGTCTTTCCGCCGACGAAATCAACGACCTTGTCGTTAAACGCGTTACGGAAATCTTCGAACGGATTCGCCGTCCGAAAAAGTAACCGCGTTTCCCCGTTTTGTCCTCCGCTCCGCCGACGTCGACGTCGACGGGGCGAGCGTTTCCGTTTTTCGTCCCGCCGTCCGTTCCCATGTCCGAAACGCCCGTCTCTCCCGCTCCGTCGCCGCGTTCCAAGTCGAAAGACCGCCGTTCGTTGCGGCACGTCGCTTGGGTTTACCTTTGCCAGTTCTCGGTTTACGTCTTTTTCAAGACGTTTTTCCGCATTAAACATATCGGCGCTCGCAACATACCGCGCTCCGGCCCGACGATGATGGTCGCGAACCACCAAAGTTTCTTCGACCCGCCGGCCATCGGTTGCGGTTATTACGGCGTTACGAGCTGTTTGGCGCGCAAGTCGCTTTTCAAGTCGAAGTTGTTCGCGGCGCTGATTTCGTCGATCGACACGATTCCGCTCGAAACGGAAGGCCTCGGTTATCAAGGAATTAAGGAGACGATGCGCCGCCTCAAAAACGGCGAGGCGATCCTTATTTTCCCGGAAGGTCAGCGCAGTTTCGACGGCGAGCTTTGCGAGTTTACGACCGGTTACGCGAACATCGCGAGCAAAGCCAAGGCGACGCTCGTTCCGATCGCGATTTCCGGCGCGTTCGAGGTTTTCCCGCGCACGAAGAAATACCCGACGCTTTTCGGCCCGCGCATCGTCGTCGAGTACGGCGCGCCGATTCCGCCGGAGGAGTACGCCGGTCTTTCCGCCGACGAAATCAACGCGCTCGTTCGGGGCCGAATCGAAACGATGTACGAACGCAACCGCCCGCGCCGCAAGGGTTAACGTCAAACTTATTCGCCGTTTTCTTCCGTTTTCGCCGACGACGTTTCCGCGTTCGTCGGCCTTTTTTTTTCGCCGGTTTTCCTTTCTTTCGTTCTTTTTCCCGTCGACCGTTTGCAATCGCGCCGCGTTTCGGGTATAATGACGGCGACGTCGGAACACGCCGAAACGCGCCCGTTATTAGCGTTTCTTATAATTCCGCTTTCTTATTCGACGTCGAGACAAAATCAGCTCCGCTTATTATAAGCTCAACTAATACTTGTCGACGTTCACCCTCCGCGACGCGGTTCGCCGCGTTAGAAAGAATCGCTCAACCGATGAAATCGCAACGTTTCCGTTTCCGAACCGCCGCGACGGTTCTCGCTCTTCCCGCCCTTCTCGCTTTAACCGGCGTCGGCGCCGCGTTCGCGCAACCGTCGAAAACGCTCGACGACGCCAAAACCGCGTCGATTTCGGTTCCGGCGCCCGGTTCCGAATTTGTCGTCAACGTGAAGGCGTTCGGCGCGGTCGGCGACGGCAAAACGGACGAAACAAAAGCGTTCCAAGCGGCGCTCGACTCGCTCGGGCAAAACGGCGGCACGGTCGTCGTTCCGCCGGGCCAATATCGCTTCGAAGGCTCGCTCGAAATCCCGCAAAGCGCGACGCTCCGCGGCCCTTGGAACTCCGTTACCGCGCACAACGGCTGCCGCGACCGCGGTCTTCCCCGTCCGACCGACGACGGCGCGACGTTCCACGTCGTCGGCAACGCCGGAACGGAAGACGCTCCGGCCTTCGTTAAACTCAACACCAATAGCGTTTTACAAGGCGTCGTTCTCTATTGGCCCGACCAAAAAGAAGACGACGTTCCGACGCCTTATCCTTGGGCGATCGAGATGCGCGGCAAGAACCCGGCGGTCGTCGACGTCGAACTTTTGAACCCTTACAACGGAATCGACGCGTCGCGGAACGAACGCGCTCTTATCCGCAACGTTCACGGGCAACCGTTGCGCCGCGGGATTTTTGTCGACAAAATCTACGACATTGGGCGGATTGAGAACGTCCACTTCAATCCTTGGTGGAGCATGAAGCCGAAACTTTTCGATTGGCAAAAGCAACACGGCGAAGCGTTTATTTTCAACCGCACCGACTGGCACTACGTCCTGAACACGTTCTGCTTCGGCTATTCGGTCGGGTACAAGTTCGGCGGGAGCGACGCGGGCCTTTGCAACGGCAACTTTTTAGGAATCGGCGCGGACGCCTGCCACACGTCGGTGCTCGTCGAGCAAAGCGCGGTTTTCGGCGTCCTGATTACGAACGGCGAATTTGTCGCGATGAACGGCGAGAATCCGACGATGGTCGTCGTCGACAAGACGAATTACGGCTCGGTTCGGTTCTCAAACTGCGCGTTTTGGGGCCCTTGCGAACAGATCGCGCGAATCGACGGTCGCGGCCTGATCGGTTTTAGCGACTGCGAGTTCTGCCAATGGGACCGCGCGAACCAAAACAACCCGGCGCTGCAAATCGACGGCGGCTCGGTAATGGTGCGCGGCTGCAACTTCCAAACGGACAAACCGCAAATGAAGATTTCGGCTTCCGCCAAGCGCGCCATCGTTACGGACAACTTCGTCGAAGGCGCCGTCCGCGTCGTTAGCGACTGCGCCAACGTCCGAATCGACGGCAACTTAGGAACGGAAGTTCCGAAAAAATAACGCGTTTTGCGTTTCCTCTCTCCGGGTCGACGGCGCTCGTTTCGCCGTCGACGCAACCTCTTTATTCCTTCCGTCTTCCCCCGTTTAAGGAGCTTCTTTATGTCGCCGCGCCGTTTTCTTTTTCTCTTCGCCGCGCTCGCGTTTTTTTCGCCGACGTTCGACCTCTCCGCCGCGGAGTCGCCGACCGCGACCGCCGTTTGTTCCGACGTCGAAGCGCGCTTAGCCGCCGCCGACGTTCGCCCGGGCGCCGTCGTTCTCGACCAAACCTTCAACGAAACGCGAACGATTACCGGGATTTACGTCCGCTTGGCGAACTGCGTTCCCCCCGCGTCGGAACCGGTCGTCGTCGGGTTGCGCGTCGACGGCGAGCTTTTGCCGGTTCGCGTCGAGATTCCGACGTTCGCGCGACCGCTCGTCGAGTCGACCCGGCCTTACACGCATTCGACGTCGGACGTTACGCCGCTCGACGTCGGGCGCGAGTTCCGCAAACGCCTTGAAACGCCGGTCGTTTTGCCGCCGGGGAAGCGCGTTCGATTGGAAATCGTCTCGACCGAATCGCTCCGAAGCGGCGTCGTCGCCGGGCTTCAGTTCGACGGCCCTTGCGACCTCGCGACCGCCCGCGCTCCGTTCCGCGCTTGCCGAACGAACGGCCCCGTTTGCTCGATTCCTTGGTCGGAGCCGGAGATTATCGCCGTCGGGACGCAAAAGAAATTCGACCCGCTTTGCGCGCCGCAAAACAACTCGTCGATTATCGACGACGCGGACGGAACCCTTTACCAATTTACCGCTTACTACTCGGTCGACGAGCAATACGGCGGCGGGCGCGGCGGCTCCTTTTCGCGAATTTTCGAATATAAAAAGGCCCCGAACGGAACCGCTTGGGAATCGCTCGGCTGCGTCGTCGACCTTCTAGAAAACTCGACGTACTCCGGCGACCCGTTCGTTTTCCGCGACCTCGACGGAACGCCTTGCCTCGTCTTCACGACCTGCGACGGAACGAACGGCTTCGTCGATTGGCAGCTGATCGGCGCCTACCTTATCCGTTCCCAAACCGACTCCTTCGCCGGGCCTTGGGGCGCGCCGACGCCGATTTGGCGGGACTATCCTCGCGAACCGGACGACAATAAAACCGGCGGACGCGCGAACTGTCTCCGGATTTACCCGCGACGTAAAACCCGCGATTACTTGGTTTGCTGGAATCACGGAGCGCAAGATATGGACGTCCGCGCGCTCGTCGTCCCGAATTTGGAGACGGAAATAACGAAAGAACAAATCGATAACGCGCCGATTTTCGTTCGCAATCAAGAAGAGGGAGGCGGCGGTTTCACGTTCGGCGACAAGGCGTACTACTCGACTTGGCAGATTCCTTGGCTGAACGACCCGAACGGCGTCCAGCGGTTGTACGAGATCGACTTAAACGACCCGCTGAATCCGGAAAGTTGGCGCGTCGTTCCGGGTTCGATCGGTTCGAACGACGGCGCCGACCCGCGACGCGACGGGGGCTGCACCGCCGACGCTTGGGCGATTTCGGTCGCCGGCGGCCGACTTTGGGCGACGTCCTGCGAGTACAGCGCGACGGAAAACCGGAATTACTTGGTCGCCCGGAGCGCGCCGCTCGACCCGGAAACGCTCTTCCCGACCGACGGCGCATTCCGATACGGCGCGGTTCGCTCGGCGCATTACCGCGAAACGTTCCCGACGGTCGAACGCGTCGTCGGCGACGTTTGTTCGTTCGAATGCGACTTCAGAAGCGAAGGCGCGCTTTCCTATCCGTTTATCGCGCTCGGCCCGTCGAACGCTCGCGGCGAAGCGCGAACGCTCTTTTTCGAGTTGAACCCGAACGGCGCGTTTTTCGTCGCGTACAAAAACGACGCGACGCGACATATTCTCGCCGAAAACGCCGACTTCCGTTGGACGCCGGGTTCTTCGCTCCGCTTAAAACTCGAACGGAACGGCGCGCGCTTCGTCGGCTCGGTCGACGGTCGCGAAGTTTTGTCGGTCGAGATTGCCGACGCGGAGATTTTAGCGAATCTCGCCGACGAGCCGCGTTTCCGTCTTTACGGTTGGCAGGGCGGCGCTTACGAAGTTTCGAACGCCGTCGTTCGCTAACGTTCGCCGACGTTTCCGCCGCGCCGTTTCACGCAAGCGTTCGAACCGTCGACGCGCCGCGCCCGACGGTTCGAACGCGGCGCAAGTTCTAAAACTCGCCGGTCAAACGATTTCGCGACCGCGCCAAACGATTCGCTCGAAGTCGAAACGGCCGGTTCGAAACGACGCGCCGTCGAGGACGCCGAGCGGGCCGAACGTCGCCGGAACCAACCGGAAGAGTAAGAAATCCGCGTCCGCGCCGACTTCGAGCCAATCGACGTTCGCGGCGGCGCCAACGTTTTGAACGCCGCTCGTTTTCTCGCCGTTCTTGCAAAGCGTTGCGTCGTCGGAGATTGCGGCGCCGTTGCTAAAGAGCGGGGCCCCGAGCAGCCGCGCCGGAACCGTCGTCGCCGACGGGTAAACTTGCGCCAACGTCAACCCTTCGATCGACGCGACGTTCGCGACGCAGTGCGAAACCGGGAACGACGCGCAAGCGAGCAAATTCGCGTCGCCGGCCAACGTAACCTTCCCGTTCGGCTGGATTTCGAGTTCGCAAAGCTCCGTCTTGTAACGTCCCGGCGCGAACCCGGAAAGGGGCGATTGGTCGCTGATGAGAACGATTCGGTCGAGTCCTTTCGTCCGAACGATCGCGCGGACAAGTTGCGGCGAAATATGGAAACCGTCGACGATAAGGCTCGCCGTCAAGCGGTCGTCGGCAAGTTGACCGAAGAAGTAGTTTTCCCATTTCGGGAGCAAATGCCGCGTCGCGTTGCTCAGGTGCGTCGACAGGGTCGCGCCCGCCGAAACCGCTTCGTCGATTTGCGCGCAGGTCGCGTTCGTGTGTCCGACCGCGACGACGACGCCTCGGGAACGCAAAAAGCGGACGAACTCCCCGGCCCCCTCGTACTCCGGCGACAACGTAACGAGTTTCACCAGCCCGCCGCAAGCGTCTTGGATTCGGTCGAACAGCTCGCGGGAATACGGGACGCAAAAGCGTTTCGGGTGCGCGCCGACGGCCCCTTCGGCGGTCGAGATGAACGGGCCTTCGAGGTGAATCCCCCAAACGGTCGGGCGGAGGTCGGGCCGCTTCTCCAACGCAGACGCGATCGTCGCCGCCGCGCCAACCATCGTCTCCGGAGCGTTCGTCGTCAGCGTCGGACAACAACGGAAAACGCCGTCGCGCAACATTTTATCGAGAACCGCGACGACGCCGTCCTCCGTCAACCCCGCCGACGAAAGCTCGACGCCGACCGCGCCGTTCACTTGAATGTCGAAAAGCCCCGGCGCGATAATCGGCAAGCCGTCGCGACCGTCCGCTCCGCAAACTCCGACGCCGCAAGCGGTTCCGGCGTCGTCGAGCGTCTCGACCGAAACGATTTTCCCGCCGGAAACGCGAACCTCGACCGCCGTCGACGAGTCGAAGCGCCGCCCGCGATACGTCCGAATTTCGTTTTGCGCCGCGTCCGTTTTTTCCGTTTTTTCCGTTTTCGCCGCCGTCATCTTGCCGCCTCCGCTTTCGCCATTGTTCGCCGCGTTTAAAACTTAACTCTTGCCGTTAAAAGAAAAACGGCGAGCCGCCCGATTTCGCCGAACGTCTCGCCGCGTCGATTTTTCGCCCGCTTAGTCGCGAACGACTTTGTCGATGATCGCCTTGTCGAAGTAGTTCGTCGACATCCCGGCGTCGACGACGATCTTTTGCGCCGCGATTCCGCTCGAACGCGGACTCAACAGGAAGACCGCCGCCGCGGCCGCTTCGTCCGTTTGCACCGCCTCCTTGCGCGGAATCGCTTGTTCCGCAAAGAGATACGAGTCGAGATAACCCGGAATCCCCGCCGACGCCGACGTCTTCAGGAGCGACGGCGCGACCGCGTTGAAACGGATTTGCGAGAACGACGAGAACGACTTCGTCAGGAACGCCAACGACGAGTCGAGCGCGGCTTTGATCGGCGCCATATACCCGTAATTTTCGCTCGCCATTCGCGTCGTCGAAATCGAAATCGCGACGACCGACGCGTTCGGCTTCAAAATATCGGCGAAAGCGCGGGCGATCTCGACCAACGAAAAGCAAGAAATATCGAGCGCTTGCAAAAACGCGCGCTTCGGCGTCTCGTGAAACGGCTTCATTCCTTCGGAGTAATCGGCGAACGCGATCGAGTGGAGCAAACCGTCGAACGCGTCGAACTTTTCCCCGACCGCGACGCGCAGGGCGGCGATTTCCTCCTCTTTCTCGACGTCGCAAGTAAAAAACGCGGCGCCGGGGAAGAGCTTCGCGGCCCGTTCCTTAATCGTTTCGTTTTGCACGACGAAAACGCACTCCGCGCCCTCGTCGGTCAACATCTTCGCGACCGCGTAAGCGACGCTCTTTTTGTTCGCGACGCCGAAAATCAAAAATCGTTTGCCGTTGAGTTGCAGAAAATCCATCGTTTTCGTCCGTTATATTAAAAGGAAGCGGCGACGCGTCGTCGAAAGGCGCGCGCCGCCCGAAGTTTTAAAAGTTCGCAAACCGCGTTGTTCGGCGATTTACCGTCGTCGAACCGTCATTCCGCGAGCCCTTTGCGACGGCGAACCGCCGCGGCGACGAACGCTTTGAAGAGCGGGTGCGCTTTCGTCGGTTTCGATTGGTATTGCGGCAAAAATTGCGCCGCGACAAACCAAGGATGGTCTTCGATCTCGATAATTTCAACGAGTTTGCCGTCCGGGCTCGAGCCGGAAATCGTCAAACCGCCGTCGATGAAGCGGTCGCGGTAGGCGTAATTGAACTCGTAACGGTGATAGCTGCGCTCGGAAATATCGAGTTTGCAATAAGCGCTCGCGGCTCGCGACCCGGCGAGGAGCGCCGTCGTGTGCGCGCCCTTGCGAATCGTCCCGCCGGTTTCGACGTCCGGAACGCCGGTTTCGTCGTCGGTCAAGAGACAAACGACCGGGTCGACCGCGTCTTTGTCGAACTCGGTCGAGTTGGCGTTTTCCATTCCGAGAACGTTGCGCGCGTATTCGACGACGGCGCATTGCATCCCGTTGCAAATCCCGAAAAACGGAATGTTGTTTTCGCGAGCGATGCGAATCGCTTCGATCTTCCCTTCGAAGTCGCGTTCGCCGGAGCCGCCCGGAAGGAGAATGCCGTCGACGCTTTCGAGCGTCGCTTTCGTCTCTTCGCGACCGACGGTTTCGCTCGGAATCCGCAGAATCCGGACGTTCGCGTCGTTGGCGACGCCGGCGTGAACGAGCGCTTCGTAAATCGATTTATAAGCGTCTTTAAACTCGGCGTATTTCGCGACGACGGCGACGGTCGCCTCCGTTTTCGGGCGGCGGAGCGTGTGCAGCATTTCGTGCCAACCGTCCAATTCGGCGGCTTTCGCTTTCGTGAGGCCGAGACGGTCGACGATCATTTGGTCGAGCTTGGCGTCGGCCAAGGAAAGCGGGACTTCGTAAATCGAGAAATCGGCGTCGCGTTCCTCGACGACGCACTTGCTCGGAACGTTGCAGAAGAGCGCGATTTTGGCGCATTCTTCTTGCGTAATCGGCTGTTCGGTGCGGCAGACGATGAAGTCCGGCTGAATCCCGATTTGGCGCAAACGCTCGACGGAGTGTTGCGTCGGCTTCGTCTTAAGTTCCCGAGACGCTTTCAAATAGGGAATCAGCGTCAAGTGGACGTAAACGCAATTCTCTTTCCCGACTTCGAGCCCGAATTGGCGAATCGCTTCGAGGAACGGCAGCCCCTCGATGTCGCCGACCGTCCCGCCGATCTCCGTAACGACGACGTCGACGTCGTCCCCGGCCAAGCGCGCGACGCAGGCCTTCAGCTCGTTCGTAACGTGCGGGACGACTTGCACCGTCTTGCCGCGGTACTCGCCGCGTTTTTCCTTTTCGCGAATCCGTTGGTAAATTTTACCGGTCGTCCAGCTGCTGTCTTTGGAGAGCGGGCTGTTCGTGAAGCGTTCGTAGTGGCCGAGGTCGAGGTCGGTTTCGCTTCCGTCGTCAAGAATGTACGTTTCGCCGTGTTCCTGCGGACTCAAGAGGCCCGGGAAGACGTTCAAATAAGGGTCGAGCTTTTGCATCCGAACCGAAAGACCGCGACTTTCGAGAAGCATACCGATCGAGGCGCTCGTCAAACCTTTTCCAAGCGAGCTAACGACGCCGCCGGTGACGAAAATGTGCTTTGTCATAACGTAAACCCTTATTTTACATCGTTTAACTAAACGCGACCGCGACGCTTTAAACTCCGCGCGACGAAGAAAAAGAAGCGAAAGCGGCGACAAATTCCAAAACGTTGTTTCCAGTTCCCGCGTTTTTTTTGCGGGCGGGCGTCGAAGCGTTTCGGGCCGATTTTTCGGTTCCGGTCAAACGTTCCGACGCCGTCGGTCGTTTTTTTTTTACCGCCGAACGAACGCGCCCTTAAAGACGTTCGGGGCGTTCCGTTAAACGTTCGATCTCGCGACAAAGCGAAAAAAAAAAGACGAGCGCGATTCGGGAGGCCCTAGCGCGCCCTTAATTAAATTCCAAGAGCATTATAACAAAAAAATTCGAAGCGCCAACCCCTCGCGAAAAAAATTTTCGACGCTCGACGCCCCGTTCGGACGCCGCAAAAACGTTAAAATCGTTCGCGTCCGCCCCCTCGCTCGCCGTTCGCTTCGTAAAAAACGTCGAATCGGTTTCCCGCTCCGACGTTTTTCGACGTTTTCTCATTCTTGCGCGACGCGCCGCGTTCGCGACGGTCGCCGCCGACGTCCGCTCAATCCCACTCGATTTCCTCGCCGCGTTCGCGAACGATTCGCAGGAGTTCCGTTTCCTCTTCGATTAACGACTCGATAATCTTCGCGAACCGCTCCGCTTTCTTTTCGTTTTCTTCGCTCAACGGATAAAGCGCGATATAAGTCGAGGCCTCCGTGTCGGTTTCGAGGTCTTCAAGCAACTCCGGCGCGGTCTCGGCAAGGTAAAAATTAAAGAACGCCTCCCAATTGTACCCGTTCATATAGGCGTTTTCGTCGATCTCCGTCATCTTTTCGCCGACGGCGAACGGTTTGTCGGCGGTAACGTCGAACTCGACGCCGACTTGCATCTCGTCGGGGTCGACAAATTCTTCGTCGTCGTAACGAAAGACGCTTGCATAATCTGCCATCGCGGTTTCTCCTTTTTTGTCCTTATTACTATAGTAGAAGGTAAAATAAAAAAACAGGACGCGCCGACGCGGGAGCCGGTCGCGTCGCCTCTTATTTTATCGCGACGGCGACGCCGAGTCAAGCAATTTCCCGCCGTCCGCCCCAATTTTCTTTTTTTTTTCATCCTAACGCGTTAGCCGTTAAAACCGGCAAACTTACCCGTCGCCGTCCCTCTTTCCCTTCCTTTTCTTTCCCTTCGTCGCCCAATCTCCCGCCCGTTTCGTCGACGCGCCGTCGTTTTCTTCCTCGCGACCGGCGCGACCGGTTTATTTTACCCGGTTCCGCTCGTCCCGCCGCGCCGTTCTATCTTTTCGCTAACGTTCGCGACGCGCTTTTTTCCGTCGCGCTATTTTCTCCCCCTCTCCCCGTTTTTTAAGGAGCCGAAATATGTTGTCGCGCCGAATCGTCGACGTCGTCGGACGTCAAATTCTCGACAGCCGCGGAACGCCGACGTTGGAAGCCGAAGTCGCGTTGGAAAACGGAATCGTCGGACGCGCCGCCGTCCCGAGCGGAGCCAGCGTCGGCTCCGGGGAAGCGTTCGAACTGCGCGACGACGAAAGCGAAGAATACGGCGGGCGCGGCGTCCTCAACGCGGTCGCCAACGTCGAAGGCCCGCTCGCCGACGCGCTCCGCGGTCGCGACGTTTGCGATCAGCTCGAAATCGACCGAATCGCGATCGAACTCGACGGAACGCGGAACAAGAAGAAACTCGGCGCCAACGCGATCCTCGCCGTTTCGCTCGCTTGCGCCAAAGCCGGCGCCGCCGCTTGCAACCTCCCGCTTTACCGCTACTTAGGCGGCGTCGACGCGCGAACGCTCCCGGTTCCGATCGCGAACCTTATCAACGGCGGCGCGCACGCGAACAACCGCCTCGACGTGCAGGAGTTTATGATCGAGCCGATCGGCTTCGAAACGTTCTCCGACGCGCTCCGAGCTTGCGTCGACGTTTTTCAATCGCTGAAACAAATATTGCATAAACGCGGCAAAACGACGAGCGTCGGCGACGAAGGCGGGTTCGCGCCGGTCTTGAAGTCGAACGAAGAGGGGCTCGCGCTCCTCGTCGAAGCGATCGACGCCGCCGGATACGCGCCCGGCAAGGACGTCTTTCTCGCGCTCGACGTCGCCGCGTCGGAGTTTTACCGCGACAACCGTTATCATTTTGAAAACCAAAAACTTACGTCGGGCGAATTTATCGAGATTTTAGCCGCTTGGACGCAAAAATATCCGATCGCGTCGATCGAAGACGGGTGCGCCGAAGACGACTGGAGCGGTTGGCGGCGGCTGACGGAGCGTCTCGGCGGCAAAATTCAGCTCGTCGGCGACGACCTCTTCACGACGAACGTTCGGCGGCTCCAGCGCGGCGTCGACGAGAACGCCGCGAACGCGATTCTCGTGAAACCGAACCAAATCGGCTCCGTTTCCGAAACGCTCGACGCGGTCGAGATGGCGCGGCGCAACGGGTACGCGGCGGTCGTCAGTCATCGGAGCGGCGAAACGGAGGACGCGTTCGTCGCCGACTTGGCCGTCGCGACCAACTGCGGTCAAATCAAAATCGGCTCCGTCGTTCGCGGCGAACGGGTCGCGAAGTACAACCAACTTCTCCGAATCGAAGAGGAACTCGGCGCGAACGCGATTTACGGCGGCGAATATTTCGAGTTCGAAGAATCGGAAAACGACTTTTAACGGCGCCGCGTTCCTTTCCCGCCTCCTTTTCGACGTTAAATCGGGAAAAGTTGCCGATTGGAACGTTTTTCCTTGCCGCGACGCGCCGACCGCTTTAAGATGAGCGCGCCGTCGAGCGAGCGGAGCGTTCGACGCGATTTTCCGCTTCCTCCGCTTTTTTCCCGTTCTAAAGAAAGTCGACCGATGAAAACAACGCTGCAACAAATCGCGAACGTTTACTCCGGAATCGCCGGGGGCCGCCGCGTCCTCGTCGCTCTTTTCGAATACGTCAAACCGGACGGAACCGCGCTCGCCGCCGAAGAGATCGAAACGATTCTCGACGCCGCGAACGCCGCCGCGTCCGAACTCGGCGCCGAAATCTGCTGGCGCGCGTCGAACGGCGAAATCGCGACGCCGACGCTCGAAGCCGACGAACGCGTCGCGCTCGAACTCGTCGCCAACGCCGTCAAAATCTCGCCCGACCCGATTCCGGAAGTCGACGAAAGCGAACTCGCTTCGCTTGAAGAGGAGGCGGAAACGCCGGTCGACGAAGCGACGGAAATCCAAGAAACGTCGAGCGAACCCCCGACGCCGTCCGTCGACGCGCCCGAAAGCGCCGCCGCGTAACGCCGCCGCCCTCTTCCCGCTCTCTCGATAAAAAAACGGGCGCGCCGAACGAAAACCCG
>JAZQAP010000719.1:0-1803 GCA_045545275.1 Thermoguttaceae bacterium
CTCTTCGAACCGCGCAAAATTTCCACTCCGCGCCCCCTTTTCGTTTCGCTTGAGACGGCGCGCGACGCCGGAAGCGCCCGGTTCGCGTTCGACGCCGCCTCGACGCCGACGCCGAGCGTTTTCGCGGCGCGTTTTTTCCCCTTTTTCCGCTCCCTAAGCCCGGAAAGTTGGTTCGTCGGCTCCGTTTCGGCGAGCGATTCTCCCGATTTCGGCGCCGATTTTTTCCCGACGCGCCCCGTCGTTCCCGCTTCCGACGCGACGTCCGCGAGCGCCCCGGTCGCCGGTTCGGAAAACGCCGCCGACTTTTTCGCCCCTTTCGCCTCCGACGCCGAATCGGTTTGGACGGCGCGCCTCGACGGTTTTCGCGTTTACCGTTGCGACCTTAAAAAGTTAACCGCTCAAGTCGACTTGCCCCGTTTTTCCGGCGTCGTCGCGGAATTCGCCGTCGAACGCGGCGCGACGCGGCGCGGCGTCTTTCTCGGCTCCGGTTCGCTCCGCATCCTCGACGGCGCGTTCCCGCACTCGTTTTGGAGCCGGCTTTGCGCCGACGGTCGTCTGCGCGTCCATCCGGCGCAAACGCTTCGTTCTTATCGCTTTATGAACGACGCGACGCCCTTCAACGAGTTTGAAATCCTTTTCGAAACGCGCCCGAACGGCGTTGTTTTCGATTCTCGTTACCCTAATAAAATCGTCGCCGTTTATCAAGAAAACAATTTAACATACAGCTTTTATCTCGACAAAGCGATCGCCGGTCGCCCCCTTCCTTACTCGGAGCCGCTCCGCGCGCTTTTTGAAACGCAAGACGCCCGCGACTTTTGGACGCCGTTAATGCGCGCCGCGCTCAACCATCTTCCGATCGAACGCGCCGTTCCGAACCGAGTCGCTTCCCCGGCGACTTCCGCGCCCTCTCGCCTCGACGCGTTAAAAACGACTCCGACGCCCCAAACTTCTCAACCGTCCCAGCCCGCTTCGTCGTCCCAATCCCTTCGACCGACGCAACCGTTTTAACGTCGTCGATCGCGGCGCGTTCGCTTGGGCGGCGCGACGCAAAAAAACCGCTCGCCGACGCGCTTCCAACGCTCGACGAACGGTTTTTCTCGTCTCGACGCTCGACTTTAACGGTCGCGCCGACTTTACCGTCTCGCGTTCTCTCCGCCGCCGTCGATTCCCGCCAACGGAACCGCCTTCCAAGCGCGCGTCTCGCCGTCGGCGACAATTTTCGTCAAAATATAACCGACGTCGGTCGTCGCCAACGGCCCGGTCAGCGGAACGCTCCACTCGGCGTCGATCGCCGGTTTCGTCGCGTTCGCCAACGGAAGCGGAACGTTCGTCCAACGCGCTCCTCCGACGACCGTCGCCGTCTTTTGCGCGCCGCCGTTCGCGACGGGCGCCGTCTTGGACGCCGCTCTCGCGGCGCCGTCGCTCGCTTCTTTTTGCGCCGCTCGCGATTCGTCGACCGAAACGGCGATCGCCTCCGACAGCGTCTCCGAAAAGTCGATTCGCCGCCGTTCGAAATAAAAGAAGGTCGCCAACGCCGCGCAAAAAAGAACGACGACGGCGCCGCGCCGCGCCTTCAACGCGCCGAACACGACGCAAAAAATCGTCAGCGCCGCCAACGCCGCGCACCCGACGAAACCGAATCCGACGACGCGCCCGGCCAGTCCCGCTTCTCCGAGCCAAAACGCGTTCAACTTTTGCAGCGCCCGCGCTTTCATTTCGATCAAATTATCGAACAAGACCGGCGGCGCCGCGTCCGGAAGCGCAAGGGTCGCGATCGTTTCGACGCGGCGTTCGTCCGACGCG
>JAZQAP010000720.1:0-2286 GCA_045545275.1 Thermoguttaceae bacterium
GAATCGTTTACACGCGTTGGGATTACGTCGACCGCGACGCCGCGAAGCACCACGGTCTTTGGCTGACGAATCCGGACGGAACAAACGCGACAAGTCTTTTTGGCAACTACACTTACGAAGTCAACGCTTGTTACTGCCCGCGGGCGATTCCCGGCTCCAACAAATACGTCTTCATTATCGGCGGGCACCATTGGGTCGTCGGCGGGGCGCTCGCGCTCCTCGACCCGTCGCGCCTCCAATACGACGCGGCGACCGCCGAAGATTCGCTCGCGCCGATCGAAAATTTGTCGCCGGAAATCGCTTGGGCGGAGTCGCCGGACGAATGCCCGAAGTCTTATTATTACGCGCCTTACCCGCTTTCGGAAGACGTCTACTTCACGTCGTACAGCGCGGAGCCGCTCGGCGGAATGGCGTCGCCCGACCATCCGACGGAAACCGGGAAACTCGGCCTCTATTACCGCGACCGGTTCGGGAACCTCGAACTGTTGCTCGACGACCCCGACTTTTCTTGCCTTTGCCCGATTCCGCTCGAACCGACGGACGCCCCGGCCCCGTTCCCGACCGCGCTTCCGGCGTCGGCGTTCGAACCGCGCGGCGAATTCGGAACGCAAAACGAACCGTCGTCGGGACTTGCGACCGGGCCCTGGGCCGAGCTTTGGGAAGCGCCCGCGCTCGACGAAACGCCGTCCGACGCCGCGTCGCAAAATAACGACAAAACAAATATCGACGCCGCGTCGCAAAACAACGATAAAACAACGTTTGACGCCGCGTCGCAAAACAACGGCGCGCCGTCCGAACCGTTCGGAACCTTTTTCCTTGCCGACGTTTACGAAAGCCTCGCGCCGCTTCCGGAAGGACGAAAAATCGTCGAGTTGCGCGTCTTCCAACTCTTGCCGAAATACCCCGATTTCCCCGGCAACGTTCCGGCGCTCGGGCACGCTTACGCCGAAAACGCTCGGCTTTACCTCGGTTCGGTTCCGGTCGAAGCGGACGGTTCCGCGCGCTTTAAAGCCCCGTCGCGCAAGCCTTTATATTTCCAAGCGGTCGACGAAACCGGACGCGCCGTTCAGACGATGCGGAGCGAAGTTTACCTTCAAGACGGCGAAAGTCGCGGCTGCGTCGGTTGCCACGAGCAAGCCGGTTACACGGGCCGAAACGCCGAAAAACAAAGCCTTGCGCTCGGTCGCGCCGCGTCGGAAATCGCCCCGGGCCCGCGCGACGCCCGCCCGTTCTCGTTCCCGCGCTTGATTCAGCCGATTCTCGACCGCGCCTGCGTCTCCTGCCATCGCGCCGCCGACGCCAACGACGCAACTATTGAAAAGACAACGACTTCCAAAACGTTCGTCGCGTCCGCGCAAGCCGTCGCGCCCGACTTGACCGGCGCCGTCGAGGGCGAGTTCACCCGCTCTTACGACGCCTTGAAGCCGTATTTGCGTTGGTACGAATGGGGCGGCGCGTCGATTCAACAGGTCGCGACGCTCCCGGGTCGCTGCGGCGCCGACGAAAGCCCGTTAACCGCGATTCTCGACGACGAAAATCACCGCGACCTCCCCAATTTCACCGACGCCGACCGTCGAACGCTTTATCTTTGGCTCGACGCGAACGTCCCGTTTTACGGCGTTTACGACCGTCGCGAACGTCAAAAAATCTTGAACGGCGAACGCGTCGCGCCGCCGCGCCTTCAATAAACGCCCTTCCCGTTTTCAACGCGACGCCGAGCGGTTCGCCCCGTCTCGGCGCCGCGCAAAAAACGCTTCGTTTTTCAAATAATCCAAAAGGAGTACCGATGGACGACCAACGCGATTTACTTGACGCTCTCTCCGAAAAACTGCCGGAAGACCTTTTCAACCAAGACTTTACCGACGCCGAACGCGAACGCGGAAACCAACGCCTCGAACGTCTCCTCGACGAGATTTTGGGCCCCGTCGAACCGTTTATGATTCATTCGATCATTCCGTTTTGCCTCGGCGGGGCGCTCGACCTTCATTATTACGCCCGTTCGCGCTTCGGCGGGACGTTTTTCGCGTCTTGGGAACTGACGGCGCCGGAATTTCTCCCGTCGAACCGTTCGCTCGACGCGTTCGAACTCGCCATCGCGACGCGACTTACGGTCAAATCGCAACCGGACGAAACCCCGGCGGAAACCAAGAAACCGGGCTTCTTCAAGCGTCTTTTCTCCGTCAAATCGCCCGAAGAAAAGAAACGCGACGATCTCCATCGCGTCTTGACGAATTTGGCGTTTTACGTCTGTTCGGACGGCGTCGAGGTCAACGGTTACGACACGCT
>JAZQAP010000721.1:0-2110 GCA_045545275.1 Thermoguttaceae bacterium
TCCCTCCGATTTTCGCGTCGAACGCGCCGTTCGAGCCGCCCCACGCTAAATTATCGCTCGTTTTTCTATCTTCCTAAGGAACCGCAACTATGTTAAACTTTACGTTTTTTGCTCAAAACAACGCTCCCGTCGGTCTTATCGCGCTGATCGCGGGAATTATCGGCGGCGTTTGCGCGATCGTCGCCGGTTTCGGGATCGCGAAACTTATCCTGAAAAACCGCGCGCTCGGCAAGACGCACAACGCTCTCGGCCGCTTGACCGCGACGCTTTTCAAGCAAATCGAGTCTTTCGAAGCGACGATTCCCCCGAACGCGCCGGTCGCGAAGATTTACGCCGGATACGCGTCGATTTTCGCCAAATACCTCCAAGCGCTTCGTTCGGTCGACGCGAGCGCGTGCCCGCCCGACTACCGTTCCCGGGCTAAGGCTTGCGTCGACAATGTCGCCCAAACGCTCGCCTTTCTCCAAAAAGAAGCGATCGCTCCGACGCAAACGTCGGCGATCTTCGCGACGGCGTCGAACCCGCGCGACGTCGTTCAGAACCGCCTCGCCGACTTGGGAACTTACGCGACCAAATTGGACAAAATCGTTTATCGCTACATTAATTTGAAATAACGTTCGTCCTTTTTCCCGACTTCTTCGCCGCTCGTCCTTTTTTCGCGTTCGAGCGGCGTTTTTTTTCGCGTCGCTTTGTTCCGACGCGCTCGCCTTTTCCGCGTCGCTCCGTCGGCGGCTCGTCCGGGCGTCCGATGTTAACGTCGAGTTTGGCGTTTTTTCGCCGTCTCCGCTTTTCGTCGCGCCTCGACCCAAAGACTCGGCGACGCGGTTCGAGACGCCGTTTCGCTTTCCGACGACGTCGTTTCCTCCGACGACGCGGGTTCGACGAGCGACGCGGCGTTCGTCGTTTCTTTCTCCATCTTGCGCCAACCTCGTATTTTATCCGGCGTCGCGCCTTGGTTCTCTCGAAAAGAGGGCGTTTCGGCCCAATTTCCTTGCGCAAACGCGATTTCGAATCGATTCCAGCGTCCGATTTTCTTTGGCGACGACATTTTTTCTCCGTTTGACTCCGACAAGTCGTTCGAACTGCGCTCGTTCCGCCCCGCCGACGCGGCAAGGTTCGCCGAGCTTAATTCAACTTTCGGAATCGTCGCGGACGCCGGGAGGCCGGTTTGTTCCCGAGAAAAAATTTTTTGAAATTTTTACGTCGCCCGACGAACCGCCCGCTTAACGTTTCGACGCTCGAAGCGAAAAAAGTCGGACGAACGACGAACGACGAGCGAAACAAAGTCGGCGCGAACGGCGAACGACGCCCCCGCCCCCCTAATTTTCAACGCGAAACGCGGCGACGCGGCAGTTAACCTCTCGGCGTTCGAAGGGAAAACTTGGACAAACGCCGAGAGGCAAACGACGAACGCCAAACAAATTGCGGTTCCCGATTTTCGACGCCCCAACGCGTCGGCGCAACGCTTAAACGTTTCGACGTTCGAAACAAAGTCGACGCGAACGGCGAACGACGAGTCGGGGGCTCAATTCTCAACGGTCAAACGCGACGCAACCGAGCGACGACGGGTAAACGAAATTGCGAACGCCGAAACGCGGCGGCGTAAAAATCGGGCGAGAAAACGGCGAAAACGCAAAACGGCGATCCCAAAATCGAGAAGAGTCGAACGCGGAAAAACGGGGTGGTTGCGTAAAGTTTAACGGCGGTCTTCACCGACGCTCAAAGCAGGAGAACTCGAACAGTGGCGGTAATCTTCAAAGCGGAGAACGCGAAAGGGCGCGGCGGCGCAAAAATCGGGCGAGAAAACGGCGGAAACGCAACGTCAATTCCAAAATCGGGAAACGGCGAACGCGGAAAACGGCGGTTGCGCAAAGTTTAACGGCGGTCTTCACCAACGTTTAACGCGGGAGAACGCAAACGGCGGCGACGCAAAAATCGGGCGAGAAAACGGTGAAAACGCAACGGCGATCCCAAAATTGGGAAACGGCGAACGCGGAAAACGGGGCGGTTGCGCAAAGTTTAACGACGCCGCTTTTCCGACGCTCAAAGCAGGAGAATGAACTCGAACGGCGACGGCGCGCTTCAAAGCGAGAGAATGCGAACGGCGACG
>JAZQAP010000722.1:0-5404 GCA_045545275.1 Thermoguttaceae bacterium
GCGGCAAAGCTGGCGCTGGAGAGCGGCAAGCACCCGGGCGAGCTGAAAGACGCCGTTACCAGCCCCGCCGGAACGACGATCGCCGGCGTCGCCGCGCTCGAAGAACGGGGATTCCGCTCCGCGCTGATCGAAGCGGTCGACCGCGCGACGAAACGAAGTCGCGAACTCGGCGCCCGTTAAAACCGTTTTAACCGCTTTCATCGCTCCAAACGCGACGGTCGCTCGCCGTTTCGAACGCTTTCGCCCGTCGCGGTCGTTCGAAACGAACGGCGTTTCCGCTTTTCCCCTTTTCAACCGCCGACGCAATGCCGATTCCGCCCCCGCCGCCTCCGTTCGACCGCCCGCAAGCGCCGCCGCGTCGCGTTCCGCTCCCGACGCCGACGTCCCCCGAAGCGTTCCGCTCGCTCGACCGTTCGACCGGAACCGATCCCGACGCCGACAAAACGCGCCTTCCGTCCGAGTCGGTCGGGAACGTTCCGACCGGTTGGCGGGTCTCGTCTTGGCTGATCAGCGTCGCGCTGCACGTCGGCTTGGCGATTATCCTCGCGCTGATTTTCTTCCCGAAACCGCGTCAACCGGTCGTCGAAGCCCTCTTTTCGACCGAAATCGGCGACCAGCTCGACTTTTTCACCGAGGACGAAGGGAACCTCAACCCGAACGAAGCGGAGCAATACGCGCTCGACGTTCCGCAAGAACTCAAGATTGAGGACGCCGTTGTTTTCGAAAAGGAGGAACTCCCGTTCGTCCCGAACGTCGACGCGCCCTTTTTCGAACAGTCGCGAATCGAAATGACCGACGCCCTCTCCGGCCGCGTCGACCCCGGGACGAAAAACGACTTGATCGCGAAATACGGCGGGAACCGGCGCACCCAAGACGCGGTCGCCGACGGTCTCGCTTGGCTCGCCAAACAACAGCGCCGCGACGGCTCTTGGAGTCTGCAAGGCCCTTACGCCGACGGCGTTTCGCCGAGTATGCCGGACAATCCGGTCGCGGCGACCGGCCTTGCGCTCCTCGCGTTCCAAGGGGACGGGAACGTCCGAACCGACGGCGAGTACGCCGCAACCGTCCGCCGCGGTTGGACTTGGCTTCTCAAACAACAGCGCGACGACGGCTGTTTCACCCCCGACGGCGTTACGGCGGAGAGCCTTTTTTACACGCACGCCGTTTGCACGATCGGAATCTGCGAACTCCTCGCGATGGAAAAGGGCGCGAACGTTTCGCTCCGCCGCAAAGCGAAGAAGGCGGTCGACTTTTTGCTCGAAAATCAGCATCCGAAACTCGGCGGTTGGAAGTACGCGCCCGGCGTTGGCTCCGACCTTTCCGTTACCGGCTGGTGTTTAATGGCGCTGAAAACGGCGCAAGCGGCGAAAATCGAAATCCCGGCGTCGCATTTCGAACGCGTTTCGAAATTTCTCGATTCCGTCCAATACGACGACGGCGCCGGGTACGTTTACGAAGTCGACAAACGCGGTCGAATTAGCGACGTCAATAAGCGACCGTCGATGACGGCGACCGGTCTTCTTTGCCGCGAATACCTCGGTTGGGAACGGGACAATCCGGCGCTCGAACGGGGCGCGCAAACGTTGACGCTTCCGGAATTTTTAGTCCGTTTTCCGCAAACCGCCGAAGAGGAAAAAGCGTTTTACAGCAACGTTTACGGCTGGTATTCGACCTCGATGGCGCTGAAACATCTCGGCCCTTACGACAAATATTGGCGGCGCTGGAACGCGGCGCTGAGCGCGGAACTCCCCAAGCGCCAAGAGCCGAAAACGTCGAAGGAAGCCGGGAGTTGGAACCCGAAATACGACGAGTACAACTTCGGCGGCGGACGGCTTTACGTTACGACGCTGTCGATCCTTTGCCTCGAAGTTTACTACCGTCATTTGGCGATTTACCGCGACTGACGGCGCCGTCGAAACGCCGTTTGAAAACGCAAGTTTTCGCAACGTTAAAAAATAATCGAAGCGCGACGCTTCGCCCGCCGCCGCTTTTCCTTGTTCCCGTTTTATTCCGACGCGCCGTTCGTTCCGTTTGGAAGCGTTTCGGCGCCGTCGCCCTTTCCTTTCCGTTTTTATAAAGGATTGATTTAATGCAACTTACGCGCAGAACGTTCCTCCTCGCGACCGCTCTTCTGTCGGCGGTTCGTCCCGACCTTCTCTTCGCCGACGGCGCGTCGTCCGCTCCGTTCGTTCCGAAAACCGGCGCGTTCGGCGGCGAAAAGCTCGTCTTCGCCGCGTCAAACGACGTCGGTTGGGGCGGCTTCCTCGGCGCTCGCTACCAAAAATCGCTCGACCGCCTGTCGCAAGAGCCGATCGACAAGGTCGACTTCGTGTTGGCGGACGTTAACTTCAATCAAGAGCGGCGTTTTACGAACTACAGCGGCGACATTTCGGGCCGTTACATCGAAATCGCCTCGCTCGCGTCGCGTCCGGATCGCCCGGTTACGCCGATTTTGCCGCAGGTGATCGACGAAATCGTTCAATACCAAAAGCCGGACGGGCACTTCGGTCGCGACGTCGATTGGGACAAGCCGATCGATATCGCCGCCGCGACGGATCAATCGCTCGAAATGCCGATTCTTTGGGGGAACGGTCGCTTAATCCTCGGTCTTTTCGCGGCTTACGAACGCTTCGGGAACGAAAAAGCGCTCGCCGCGGCGGTCAAGATGGCCGACTTTTACGTTAATATCGTCGTGAAACGCTTCTGCGACCCGGCGCGAATGGACGAATACAAGCAGCAGGCCGCCGGGTACGCCGCCGCTTACGTTACCTGCGTCTATCACGGAATCGAGGGGCTCGTCCGCGCTTACCGAGTTACCGGCAAGCCGCAATACCTTGAAACGGCGAAGGTTATGGCCGATTTCCACGAACAGTTCGACACGCTCCCGGTCGGGCACAGCCACGGTTCGATCAGCGCGCACGAAGCGTTGATTATGCTTTACGAGGAAACCGGCGACAAGAAGTACCTCGACCGCGTTGCGAACCGTTGGACGGAGGCGGTTTCCGGCGGTTACGTCAACCCCTGCGGCGGCGTTTCCGAGAAGTACGAAGTGTCGTATCCGAGCGACGAAGGCTGCAGCGAGGCGGACTGGATGCGGCTCAACCTAATGCTTTGGCGCAACACGAAAGAAGCCAAGTACTTAGACTTCGCCGAACGAATGCTCTACAACGCGTACCAAGCGAACCAATGGGCGACCGGCGGTTTCGGACACCGTCATCTCGGCGTCGACGACAAGGGCCCGTTCTCTTGGAAGCCGCGCTACGCCGAGTCGTATTGGTGTTGCAGCTATCACGGCCCGCTCGGCTATTACGAGTTGAAGGAATTTTTGGCGGTCGGCGCGGTCGGAGCGGACGGCAAGAAAACGATTTATTACAACTTTCCGCTCGAATTCGACGTTCCGCTCGACCTCGACGGCGAGAAGTGGAGCGTTTCGTCGCGACCGTTCGAACCGAAAAAAGAGGGCGCGCAAACCGTTTTCGGCGCGAAAGTTAAGATCGCGGGCCCCCAAGGGAAAAAAGTCTCTTTGGCGATTCGCGTTCCGGATTGGGCGGCGAACGTTTCGGCTTCCGCTTCGCAAACGACGCAAACGAGCGGCGGTTCGGTTTCGGTTTCGACGTCGATTTCGGTCGCCGTCGCGAACGGGCGTTGCGTTTTGGCCGACGTCGACGCGGGTTCGGAATTTGAAATTCGTTTCGCCGCCGAGCCGATTTTGGAAGACCGCCGCTTCAACCGCGTCGCCGTTCCGACGTTGGAAGCCGGCAAAACCGCGACGCTTCCGGAAACGGTGTTGCGCCTCGGCCCGAACGTGTTGGTTTCGAAAAAGAACGACGGTTCCGCGATCGAACCGCTCGCCGTCAAGGTCGACGCGAACGGCAAACTCGCCCTTCCGGCGGAGTCGCTGACGAGCGTTTACGAGATGACCGACGCCGAACGCGACGGCGCGCACGCGTTCGTCTTCAACGTCGAACTTTCGAAATAACGGCGTTTACAACGCTTGCCGAGCCGCCGCCGAATTGCAAGTCGGCGACGGCGCGACGCTTCTAGAACGTCTAACAATCAAAAACGCGTCGAGCCTCAACCGCTCGACGCGTTTTTCATCGCCGAAGAAAAGTCTCGAATTTATTACAAAGAATTTCCTCGTTTTTTTTACGAAGCTCGCACTCCCAAAGACGCAACACTTTCCAACCGCGTTCAAAGAACATTGTCGTTACCTCGGCGTCGCGTCCGGAATTTTAATCGTTATTAAGTCCTCGCGCGGTTCAAGACGATTCAAACGCGTTAATTTAAAACAATACGCGCCTCTTCCCGCGCCTACGATAGCCCATTCGTATCCTTCCGGACCGCAAGACGTTATCGATTCGGGCAAATCGATGCGATAACGGAAAGAATAGATAACGTCGCGTAGATTTTTAGGCAACGCAATATTAAGGGCGGGGGCGCACTCGACAAATTCGTCCGGCAAAAATTGGATTTCGGTCGCTCCCGAACAATATTTATTTTTAAAAATCGTTTCCAGAATAGCGACGTAACGATTACCGACTTGTTCTTTCGTCATTTTTCTTCCCCATCGGAGTCGTTTTCTTTTGCCGACGCGGTCTTTCTCGTTCTTTGCGCGATAACGTGTCGTGAAACCTCGAAATAGCTCGCCGCCGCGCTCATATCGAACTCGAGCAAGTTTTCCGCGCCGGGTTTCAACGTCTTTCTAGGTCGCGTCGGCGCAATTCCTAAGGCCTCGATAATTTTCGCCGCGACGGCGCGAGCCAACAACGGCGGAACGCTATTGCCGATTTCCCGCATTCCGTGCCATTTCGTTTTATGAAAACGGTACCAGTCGGGATAGGAGTGAAGGCGAGCGGCTTCGCGAACCGTAATAACCCGAGGATGCGACGGGTGAATCGGGCGCGGCGAAGTAAACGCTCCGCGCGCGCTGTCGGTTCCGGCGCGCAACGTATTCGAACGTCCTTCGAAATCGAGTTTGAAAAAGCGACTTTTCGGCTCTACCTTGCCGTTTTCCGTCGCTAAAAAACGTTCGCGCGACGTCGCCGTGTGTTCCGTGCGAAGACTCGACGTTAATTTATTGGGGTCGTGTTCGCGTTTGTAACTAAAATCGGTCGCGTCTTTCTCCAAACCGCGAAGTTTACGAGCGTAAGAAGCCGTCGTTTTCCACTCGACGGCGACCGAATCGTTTTCCTTTAACTCCTCGAAATCGTCCGCGTTCGGTAAATCGGAAATCGCCTCGCCGACGGTAACTTTATATTCGAAAGGAAGCGGGTATTCGGGCAAATTTTGGCCTTTGCGAGCGCCGAGAATGATAAGTCGCTCGCGATTCTGCGGCGCTCCGAAATCGGCGGCGTTCAAAACTTTATAAGGTAGACGAACTTCGTAGCCGATTTTCGCCAATTCT
>JAZQAP010000723.1:0-6853 GCA_045545275.1 Thermoguttaceae bacterium
GCCCGCCGACTTCCGCCGCCGACTCGCCGACGTCGACGGCGAACGAACGTTCGAAATCGCCCAAGCCGCCGAGCGCGCCGACGTTAACGCGCCGCAACCGTCGCCGCTTTCCCAAGTCGCCCAATCTCCGCAAAACGCCGAAAATTTCCCCGCCGTCCGCTTGACGCAGCGCGACGTCCGCCGCCTTCAACTCGCGATCGGCGCGATTCGGGCCGGTTTGCGTCTCCTTTGCGAAGCGGCGGAAACGTCGGTCGCGGAACTCGACGCCGTTTATTTAGCGGGCGGGTTCGGCGGCGCGTTGAATCGAACGAACGCTCGACGCGTCGGGCTCCTCCCGCCGGAAATTCCAAACGCTCGAATCGTCGATTGCGGCAATTCTTCCCTTTTCGGCGCGGTCGACGTCTTGACGAAACGCCTCTCTTGGGCTAAAGTAACGGAAACGCTCGACCAAGTCGCGACGCTCGACCTCGCGACCGACCCGCGTTTCGCCGAAACGTTCGCCGAGTCGACGCGCTTTCCGACGTCCGCCGAGTTCCGCGAGTAAAACTCGACGCCCGTTCGCCAATCCTTCCCGCAAATCCCTTCGTTTCCCCCTAAACCCCGCAAATTTGCGCCCGTTAAACAAACGTCAATCCTCCGCCGCAACGCCGACGGCTTGCCGCGACATTTATTAAATAACGACGCGATATGACTAATTTCAACCGAACCTCGTCCGTTTCCGGCAAAAATATCCTCTGTCTCGCGATCGACCGTTTGAACGCCGACTTTCTCGGCGCTTACGGGAACGCTTGGATCGAAACGCCCGCGTTCGACGCGCTCGCGGCGGAGTCGGTTCTTTTCGACTCCTTTTTCGCGACGTCGCTCGATCTCGAAACGCTTTATCGGGCCTTTTGGCGGGGCGAATCTCCGGCGCGCGTCGTCGCTTCGCTCGACGACGAAACGACGAACGAAGAGTCGAACGGAGCGGAAACGACCGCCAACGGTTCGAGCGACGCGTTAAACGGCGCAAAACCGGACGACTTTAACGCCGCCGCGCCGCCGTCGATTTTCCGCCTTTTGAAGGAAAAGGGGTATCGAACGTTCGTCGTTTCGGACGACGAGACGGTCGCGCTTCACCCGGCGGTCGAAGACGAATTTTGCGACGGTCGCTTTTTCCTCGGTTCCCCGGACGCGGCGCTCCCGGCGGAAACGCTCGAAGAGACGCAATTTTTCCGCAACTTCGAGGAGTTGGCGCGTTTTCTCGCCAAGTTGGAAGACGACGCAAAATGCGCAAAAGAAGAAAACGGCGGCGACGCGGCGCCTTGGTTCGTTTGGGCGCACTTTTCCGGTTGGAACGAACGTTGGGATTTTCCGCTCGAACTGCGCGAGCGTTTTCAGGAGGACGAGGACGACCCGGCGCCTTACGCGGCGACGCTCGTCCCTTATTGGCCGCTCGAAGAGGGGGCGAAATCGGCGAAACGGGGCGCTCGCGTCGACGAAAACGCCGTCGTCGAAGCCGCTTTAGCCCGCGCCGCCGCGATTCTCGACGCCGACGCCGAAAGCGCCGCGTCCATCGAAGCCGCTTCTCTCCCCGCCGAAGTCGAAATCGAATTGAACGTCGAGTTCGACGACCCGGAAGCGCCCGACGTCGAACTCGACTCCAACGCCGTTTTTGACGAAAACGGCGACGCTTTCGAGTCGGACGCCGCCGATTTTGACGGAAACGACGACGAACTTGATTCCGACGACGCGGTTCTCGACGAAAGCGCCGTCGAACGCCGACTCGCGGCGACCGAGCTTGCCCGTCTTGCCCAACTTGACGCGCCGGAGCGTCGACAAGCGGTCGTCGAAGCGTATTGCGGCGGCGTCGCGGCGTTCGACGAAACGCTCGCAGGCTTCGTTCAGCTCCTCCAAGAGAGCGGCGTCCTCGCGAAAACGCTCCTGTTGACGACGGCGACGCGCGGTTTTCCGACCGGTTCCCCGTCCGCGCTCGGCGTCGAACCGACGCCGGAAACCGCCGCCGCGGACGTTTTCGCGCCGACGTCGATTTTCGGCGCTTCGTCCGACGCGATTTCCGCCGACGACGCCGCTTCGCCAACCTTCCCCGTTTCCGCGTCTTACCCCGACGGCGCGGACTCCGCGAACGCCCCGCTTTACGCGACCGGCGGCGACGGCGAAACTTCCCGATTTTACGCGGAATCGTTCCAGCTCCCGCTCGCGATTCGCCTTCCCGACGGCGTCGGCGCGACGGTTCGGCTCCCGGCGCTTTGCGAACCGCGCGACGTTTTCGCAACCCTCCGCGATTGGCCGGAGTTCGCCGCCGAACTCGCGACGCCCGAATTTTGGAGCTTTGAAGCGATCGAAATTTCGCCGTTCGCCGGAAAATGGAGCGCGGAATCGGAAACGGAAATCGCCGAAGAACTCGACGCCGACGACGTTCTCGCGGTCGAGAAAGAACGAACCGCCGACTTTGACGCCGCCGCGCCGGACGTTCCCGGCCAAAACCTCCTCCGCCTCCTCGCCAACGAAGACGGCGTCTTGCGCGACCGCGTTTCGGTCGTCGCTCGCGACGCGGAGTCGGAGGAACGGGCCCTCGTCGTCGCCGACTGGATTCTTAAAGAAACGCCCCTCGCGCCCGGCGTCGACGTCGACGATTTTTCCGGAACCGGCGCGTTCGTCACCGACGCCGCGACCTTAACCGCCGCGCCGAACGCCGCCCCGACCTTAACCGCCGCCGCGCCGAACGCCGCCGATTCGTCGTCGACTTCCGCCGCCCCCCTTGCGTCGCCGCGACTTAGCCGTTTCGAACTTTTCGTTCGTCCGGACGACCGTTACAACGTCAACGACGTCGCGAACCGTTGCGTCGAGATCGTCGAAAAACTCGCCCCGGCGCTCCGCCCGACTCGCGATTGAGCCCGTTTCGGAAAGCGAACGACGCGTTCGGCCGCCCAAACCGCCATTTTTGCAGTTGCCGCCGGTTTTGCGCCGACAATTATCGACGGCGTTCGCGTCGTTTGGTTGATTTCGCCGTTTCCTTTTCGGCGACGGCTTTCCTATTTTTCCCGTTCAACCTATTTTATCTTCCGTCGCCGACGCGATTCCGCAACTCGGCGGCGGAGCGTTCCCTTTCGCCCCCGATTTTTCTTCCAACGGAGGTTTTATGCAACGCAATTCTTCCCGTCGGCGACGGCGTTTTCCGCTCGCCGCGCTCCTTTTCGCCGCCGCGTCGAGCGGGGCGCTCGATTTCGCGCTTTCTCCGACGTTCGCCGCCCCGGCAAACTCGGCAAACTCGACCCAACCCCCGCAAAGCGCGGAAACCGACGCTCCAACGTCCGCCGAAACGCCGACGCAAGTCGAGCCGCTCGTCTTTTTCGACGCGAAAACGCCGCTCGACGCGCTGACGCCGCAAGGAGTCGAACTCCGCCGCCTCGCGTCGGGCGCCGTCGAAACGTCGAACGGTCTCGCCGACAATTGGCCCGGTTTCCATTTCCTCGGCGCTTGGAATCTCGGCGATTATTCGGCGCTCGAAGCGAAAATTTCGAATCCCGGAACGGAACCGATTCAACTTTATTGCCGCCTCGACTGCGCCGCCGCGAAGTTTCCGGAAGGAACGACGACCGTCGGCGCCGAGATCGCGCCCGGCGAAACGAAAGTTTGGCGAATCGAACTTCCCGCGTCTCTTCATCCGGAAACCCGCGCCAAACTCTTCGCGATGCGCGGCAAGCCGGGCGGAATCAAAACCGACGCTTACTCGGTCGACGCGAAAATTCCGTTCGACAAAAAGGAACTCGTCGCGATTCGCTTCTTCGAAAACCAAAACGGACGCGGCGACCGCTGGACGCTCGAATCGCTCGTCGCCGTCCCGACGCCGCCCGAAAAGCGGGAAGCGTTTCTCGATTGGGCGCCGGAACAATTCTTCCCGATGATCGACCGTTTCGGACAGTTTAAACACAAGGATTGGCCGGGCAAAACTCGTTCGCTCGACGAACTGCGCGCGCAAATCGCTAAAGAAGACGCCGATCTCGCCGCCAACCAACCGAGCGACCGCAACGAGTTCGGCGGTTGGGAAAGCGGCCCGCAACTCGAAGCGACCGGCTCCTTTAGAACGGAAAAGATCGACGGCGTTTGGTATCTCGTCGACCCGAAAGGCCGCCTCTTTTGGTCGAACGGCGTCGACTGCGTCGCGCATTGGAACGGCGTTACGCCGACGACCGACCGCGAATTTTATTTCGACCCCGACGTTCAGCTCCGACGAAACGGCGGCCCGTTCGACGCGTTTATCAACCGCGACAATAATTCGGTCAACAATTATTACGCCGGGCGCGGCGAATTTTGGTCGTACAATTTCACCGCGTCGAACCTTTATTTGAAATTCGGCGCCGATTGGCAAAAGAAAGCCGACGACTTGGCGCGTCGCCGCCTGCGGAGTTGGGGCCTCAACACGATCGGCAACTGGTCGGCGGACTCGATCAGCCGCGACGGTCGCACCCCTTACGTCGCGACGGTCGGAATCGGTTCGCCGAAAATTGAAGGCAGCTCCGGCTATTGGGGCAAATTTTCCGACCCGTTCCACCCGGAATTTAAGGAATCGCTGCGCCGTTCGCTCGACGCGCCGTTCGCGAAAGCCGCGTCGGACGACCCGTTCTGCGTCGGTTTCTTCGTCGACAACGAGATCAGCTGGGGCGACGCCGGGTCGTTGGCTCGCGCCGCGCTCGCTTCGCCGTCGACGCAACCGGCGAAAATAGCGTTTATCGATTGGCTCCGCGCTAAATACGGAGCCGACGTCGCCGCGCTGAACGCCGCTTGGGGAACGTCGTTCGCCGATTGGGAAGCGCTCGCCGCCGAACCGTTCGACGCGCCGAAAAAAGAAATCGCCCAAGACGAAACGCAAGACGCCGCCGTCCGAACCGCCGCCAAGAATGTCGCCGCCGACTGCGACGCGTTCTACTCGGTTCTTTGCGAAAAATACTTCTCGGAAATTCTCGCGACGCTCCGCGAAAAAGCGCCGAAGAAACTTTACCTCGGCTGCCGCTTCGCTTGGACGAATCCGCTCGCGATCGCCGCCGCGCAAAAATATTGCGACGTCGTTAGTTACAACTTTTACAAAACGGAAGTCGGCTCGTTCCGCCCGGTCGAAGGCGTCGACAAGCCTTGCGTCGTCGGCGAGTTCCACTTCGGCGCGCTCGACCGCGGGCTCTTCCACACCGGTCTCGGCCCGACCGAATCGCAAGAAGCTCGCGCCGCCGCTTACGAAAATTACGTCCGAAGCGCGCTCCTGAATCCTTGGCTCGTCGGCGTCCACTGGTTCCAATACGGCGACCAAGCGACGACCGGTCGTTTCGACGGCGAAAATTACCAAATCGGCCTCGTCGACATTTGCGACGTTCCTTACGCCGAGACGATCGAAGCGGTTCGCCGCGTCGGTTACGCGATGTACGATATTCGTTCCGAAGCGAAGTCGACCGAAGCAACGCTCCGAGCCGACCGCGAAGAAGCGGAAAACGCCGCGAAGTAAAGTCGCCGTTCCGCTTCTAACGACGGAACGGATAAAATCGACAAACCGGCTAAAATAAGACGCGGCGGCGTTCGGCCTTTCCAACGCGGAAGTTCGGGCGCCGTCGTTTTCTTTTTCTCGCTTCGACGGCGCAAAAAAAAACGGGGAACGAACCAACGCTCGTTTCCCCGTATAAACGTCGCCCGACGGCGCGACCAAACGGTCGCTCAGTCTTTTCGGTGTCGAATCTTGGATCGCATTCGTCGCTTTTTTCTACCGAGCTTACGTCGTCCTTTACCGGTTTTTTTGGTTCCCACGATATTCTCCGTCTTGCTTTGAAAGTTATTGACGTTTGTCTTCCGTCCGACTCAAACGACGCGAAAACGCGGAGTCGAGCTTGAAACATTCGAAAAATGGTTTCGCTTTTAAAAAACGAATAGCGTCTTTAAGTATACGCAAAATTCCCGACTTGGGAAGGGGGGAGCGCGCATTTTCTCCTTCAACTTTCCAATATTTTTTCCAAAAATTCCGATTACGCGTCGCCTATCGCTTAATTTTCCCCATTTTCTCCCGCTCGCGTTCCGAGACCGCGCGTCTTACGTCGGGTCGCGCGTTTTTTTGTCAAAATCGAGCGAATTTTGGAAACCGTTCGCCGTTGTTCCCGTCTAAAAAACGTCGGTAGTCGCGTTCCAAAACAAGATTTTATCGTCAAGAATTAAAAAACGCGTCAAAGACGGCATATCGTTTTGCCTCCCCCGTAGAAACGCGATAAAAAAACGGTATAATAGTTAAGTTCCTTCGCGCCAAACGCCGATAAGGAACATCGAAGTTCATTTTTTGTCGCCCGACGACGCGACGCGTCGCCTAACGACAAACTCGTTTCAACACTTGAAAACAGGTTTACCTCCAATGAAAAAAGAAATTTACGCCGACGGCGTCGGTCAAATTCATTTCGCCGGCAACATGGTTCGTTTCGATTTCGTCACCCTTCAACCGGGCGCCGAAGGCGAAGCTCCGAAACCGGAACCGTCGGAACGCGTCATTATGCCGCCGCAAGGTTTCCTCGGCATGTTCAACAGCATGCAACAACTTATCGACAAACTCGTCGAAGCCGGCGTTCTCCAAAAGAACAACAACGCCTGATTTTGACGCGAGCGCCGCGAAAGACGTCGTTAAAAACGTCGTTTAGCGGGCGGCTAAAAATCGAACGAAAAAACCGAAACGCGTCTTTTCGCGGTTCGGTTTTTTTGTTTTTCCGACGTTTTTTTCCTCTTGAAACACGCGTTCCGCGCTTCTTGACCTAGCCTCTTTCCCCGCGCCTTCCCGCTCCGTTTTCCTTTCGCCGTCGGTCGCGGGCTCGACGCGGCTTTGGAGCGCGTC
>JAZQAP010000724.1:0-2795 GCA_045545275.1 Thermoguttaceae bacterium
GTCGTTTGTTCTCGACCGGCAGTTTGTCGACGAGCGCGGCAAGCGTCGTTTGCGCTTCTTGGAGCGCGCGAAGTTGCGGGACGGTTAGGTCGGCTTCGATTCCGCAAAACTCGAAGCGCCCTTTCGAAACGGAGTTTGCCCGTTGTCGCGCGCCGTGTTGGCGAACGACGTCGGCGATAATTTCGACGACTTGAGACGCGATATTTTCCGGCGCGTCGACGACGTAAGCGGTTCGTTCCTCCGTTTCGAGCTTGGCGTCGGCGTCGAAGCGTTGCGTTCGCGTCTCTTGGGCGCGAATCGTTCCGATAAGCGCGTTCGCTTTCGCGAGTTGGCGTTTTTGCTTGGTGAAGGTCGTTTGGACGGTTTTTGCCATTTGATTGCCTTTGCGTTTATCGATATTCTTGTCGCTTTTGAAAAAGCGTTGATTTTTTTGTTGGCTTCTTATCGAAATAGGACGCCGGAGCGGATTGGCGCGACGCGATTCGATAAATCGAGCGACGTTTGAATTTTAAAGCGTTAGTCGAAAACGAACGCGCAAACGGCGTCAAAATAGGTAAAAGGGAACGAGATTTCGCCAGCCGCCCTTGACGCGTCGGGCGGGGAAAGAGATCGCTCTCTTTCGCGGAAGGCTAAATCGCCGGCGAACGGCGACCGGTTTCGCTTCGCGTCCGACAAAAGCCGAACGGAAGCGGACGGTCGCGCCGCCTTGGAAGGGAATTTTCCGTCGCGAAACGCGGCGATTTCGGCGTTCTAAAACGAATTGCGCGAACGAAAACGTTGCGAAAATCGCGTCGGACGACGAAAAAAACGTATATCCGCGTTCGTTTTTTGACGGCCTCGGGCTGGTAAAATCCTCCGTCGTTTCGCCGAGAACGTCGAAACGCTCCCGACGCGAAACGGCGGAAAACTCGCCCTTCGACGGAAAACCGCGGAATTTCAAACGTTCGACCGTTAAGTCGCCCGTCCGAACGATTAATTCCCGCGCTTGCGGCCGCGTCCTCCGTCGAAACGGAAGAACGCTGAAGGACGCCGCCGAGTCCTTGCGGTCTGTCAAAAAAATGGTGGCCCTTCGCGGCGCTTAAGAGAAAAGAAACGAACCGAACGAACCGACGTTTGGTCGCGGCGGCGTTCGCGTTTCGACGGTCGGCTCGACAACCTAGACGCGGCGCTTAACGCGAGTCGGGTTAGTTCTTAATTCTACTTTCTTAGTCGTTTTCTCGAAGGGCGGTTTTTGAGCCTCGCGTCGACTTGGACGCGTGAAAAACGTTGCGATTTTCTCGCTGAACGTTGCGTTCTTGACAAATCTGCGACGTTTTCCGTTTTATAAATCGGCTCTTAATCCTTGAACGGATTTTTGGACGTTTTAAGACCCCAAGGGAGCGACCGACTCCGGCGGCGTTCCGGTTTTGCGTTTGCGTCGAAACGTTTCCGCTCCGACGTCGGCGACAAACCGGGCGCGCCGTCAGGTCTTAAAACTTTCCGTCAAGCGAACTCTCGTTCTCTTTGCCCCTAAGATAGCGTCGAGAAAGAAATTTGTCGAAAAAAAGGAAATTTTTTGGAAAAAAAGAAAAAAGTCGGTTGAGCGGCGCCTAAAGAAGAGAATTGGCGAAGAAAATAGGCGGAATAAGGCGATTGGGACGATTGGAACGGTTGACGAACGACGAACGCGGCGAAACGGCGAACGTTGGAAATTGAGGGCAAGGCGCCGCCGCGTTTCGACGGAAAAACGCGGCGGCGGTTGAAAATTGTTTTTGCGTCGATCGTTAGCGTTGGAAATCGACGTTGAAAACGATTAGGGCGCCGGTTTCAAATTTTCCCATTTGACCGACCAGCCTTCCGGGAAACCGGGGCCGGAGTCGCCGGACGTCGGAGGCGCGGGACGTTTCGCCGGGTCGACCGCGGCGTCGGCTTCCGAATCGAACCCGGCGCACATCGCCGCGACGGCGTAAAGGAGCCCGCCGTTTCCCGGGAGATAAGGGCAAGGGCCGCCGAGGTTGACGCCGCGTTCGTCGTAAACGTTGCGCGGCGAGTCGTTAAGGAGCATTTCGACCGCCAAATCCGGACGCCCGACGCGGGTCGCCGCCATCGCCGTCCAAGGGAAGTCCCAGCCCCAGCAGCGGGGCCACTGCCATTCGGCGACGACTTTTTCGAGCGTTCGACGCGCCGTCGCTTGGTCGACTCCTTCGAGCGGCGGGAGCATTCCGAGGACGCCGATCAAGTCCGGGTGTTCCCAATTCCGCTTTTCGAACGAGTCGAACCATTCCGCCGAGTGAACGAAAACGCCGTCTTTTTGCGGGAGCGGCGCGAGATTTTGGCGAACTTCGTCCCAACGCGCGACCCGTTCTTGTCCGAGCCGTTCGCGCCAACGGTTCGCCGCGTCGAGCCCCCAACGCCAATACGCGAGGTCGAAAACGCAGTCTTTCGTCGTTCCTTGTTCGCTCGGCGGCATATTCGGCGCCAAATGATAAACGCCGTCGGCGTCGCGAACCGGGTAATCGGCCATATGCTCGGCGGTTTCTTCGACAATCTCCGCCCATTTTAACAGCGTTTCGCGGGTCGGATGGCGACGATAATCAAGTTCCGCGAAGAAAATCGGGTGCGGCTGCTTCCAAAGGAGAACAAGGTTCCCTTGCCAAGGCGCGGTGCGACCGTCCGGCGCGATCTCTTTTTGCCATTTGACGCCCTTGTATCCGAGCTGTTCGGCGAGCGGGCGGGCCCCGTCTTTAACGGTCGGGTAAATTTTGAGGGCGTCGTCGGCGAGTTCGGCGCGGTTCCAAAGGAAGTAATGGGCGAGG
>JAZQAP010000725.1:0-2047 GCA_045545275.1 Thermoguttaceae bacterium
CGCCTTCGCCGTTTCTTCGGCGACCGCGTCGTCGAAAATTTGACTTAACGTTTTCCCGCGCAAAACTTTCGTCGTCATCGCTTCCACTCCTTCCCGAGAACCGCGTCGGCGGTCTCTTGGTTCGCCTCTTGCAATATCCGATAAACGTTTTGGAAAAACGGGTCGTTTGCCGACGCCGTTTTCGCTTGCGCTCGACACAACCGCAACGCGTCCAAGACCTTGGCGCCTCCCGGTATCTCGTCGCAAATCGCGCGGTTCACAACCGAACGCCCGGTCGCGGCGGTTCCGTATTTTTCTCGAAGTCGTTCGAATCCCATCGCTTACGTTCTCCTTGTCGTCGTCGGTCGAAGAAAATTCGCCCCCGCCGTCCGCGAACGAACGGCGGGGACTAGTCGGCGCTACGTCATTCCTTCTTAGGCTTCCAAGTTCGCGTCAGCACGATATAAACGCCGCCGTCGTCTTCGGAGTCGACAACGTTGACCGTCGTCATTTCCCCGACCTTCAAGCCTTGCTTATACGCTCTTTCGGCTCGCTTTTCGTCCTTCGTCTGCACGACGTTGCCGTCGGCTTCCGGAATGTAGTAACAAGTTCCAATTTTCATTTTTACCTCCTAACAGGGAGCGTGAAAACAAAGTAAAATCCTTGGGATTTCTCCCAACCGACTATTTTATTATACCTTATTTTCGTCGGACGTCAATTAGTCAAGCGCGGTTTTCCCGATTATTTTTGTCGGACGGAAAATATTTCGGCGCGATCGATTCCCCGACTTGCGTTACTCCGGCGCCTTGAACTCGAACGGTATCGCGGGCGGGTCGGCTTCGCGAACGCGGGCTTGAAGAATCGCGATCGTATCCCGTTGCGCCGAGATGAGCGCGTCTTGCGTCCCCAGACGTTCCTTCAACGCGGCGGCGCGAGCGTCGGCGAATTTCGTTTGCTTCTCCAACTCGACGGCGATCGCGTCCTTTGTTGCGAGCTGTTCCCGCAACTCAACGATGATCGCGTTCTTCGTTTCGAATCGACTCCGCAACTCGGCAAGCGTCGCGTCTTTCGTTGCGAGCGTCTTCTTTTGCGTCGCGACGGTCGCCTCGAGCGTTTCGACCGTTTCGAGCGTTTCGACCGTTCGCGACTCGGTCGCGCTCCGGACTCCCAACGCGTCGCCGTAAAAGCCGCCGACGATCAACCCGACGATAAACGCCTGAAACATTAAAGCCGTTATCTTCATCGTCTTTTCTCCTTTCGTCGCAACGTTTGCGTTTCTCTCTCGACAATTCAAAACGCCGCCGCGCCCCACGCGACAACCGCCGACAGCGTCGCCGCCGCAAACCAAAGCGCCGCGCGGCGATAAATCGCGACGTCGTTACGCGCCGCGTCGAGCGCGTTTCTGAATCGTTTGACCGCAAACCGCGCTTCGACGGCAAACTCTTCGCGCTTCTTTTGCGCTTCGTCGAGCGAACGCGCCAGCTCCGCCTTCTCCGCCAAAAGTTCGTTTTCGCGCGCTTCGAGATACGCGACCGCCTCTTTCGCTTCGGCAAGCTCGGCGGTCAACGCGTCGAGCCCGGCGCGAACGCGGCGGACGGTTTCCGACTCGACCGGCGTTTCGGCGGCGCGCTTCGGTTCGACCGGTTCGCCCGACTCGGCGGAGTCGCGACTCAAAACTTCAAAATCGTTCATCGTTTTCGCTCCTTTCGCTTGTTTTCGCGTCGTCGCTCGAAGCGAGCGCGTTGACGATCGCAGTCGGCGGGTTCGCGACGATCGCCCAGTCGTCCGCTTCGACGTCTTGACGGACGAACGTCGCCGTTATTTCGACGGCGTTCCCCGATTCAAAGAGTATCCAGCGGCGAAACCGACCGCTCCGCGCCGCGTAATAGCTTCGCTTCCCCGGTCGCTTGACGACCTCGCCGCTCTCCAACGCTTTCATCGCGTCGCTAAATTTCATTACTTTCGCCTCCCTTACTCTTTCGCAAATTCCCAGTCGTCGCGCTCCAACAACCGCCGCGTTAAGCGGAACGGGTAAACGAACGTCGTCCGCCCGCCGATAGCGTCGTAT
>JAZQAP010000726.1:0-3313 GCA_045545275.1 Thermoguttaceae bacterium
ACATGGCTACGATCCGACTTAGAGGCGGGCGCGGTCGTTCCTTCGAGCAAGTCCCGCAAGAGCGCCGGCGAAACGTTCAAAGCGTTTAAAGAAGCGACGGAGACGGCGTATTGGCGATTCGTACTCGAACCGCTCGACCGTTGGCGCGAAGAGGAGCGCGCGCTGGCCGAAGCGAAAAAGTCGATGAAAGAGACGGCGCTTTTCAATCGCGACGTCGTCGACAATTACGTTAAAACGCGCGAAGCGCGTCGAACGTCGGTCGGTTATTTGTTGGGCGACGATTACGCCGGAATCGACGACGAGGCGAAATTTTGGGCCGAGCGGTACGCCGCCG
The DNA here is from genome assembly GCA_045545275.1 of Thermoguttaceae bacterium. GTDB lineage: Bacteria > Planctomycetota > Planctomycetia > Pirellulales > Thermoguttaceae > RUG369. Next base: position 335 of record JAZQAP010000726.1, read on the forward strand.
CCGACTCGATTTCGTTGACGTTTCAGAGGAAATTTTTTTCTTACGCGGCGATTTATATTCTTGTTTTAGCGGTTTTTAACGTCGCTATTTGCGCGTTGGAGTTTATAGAGACGCCGTTTTTTGACGCGAGCGAGAACGAACGCGGCGTCGGCGCGAAAACGTTGGAAATTTTGGGAAGTCGAGAGACGCGGAACGCGTTTATCGGTCTGTATTACCTTTCGTTCGCGGGCTTTCTCGCGATGTATTTTTATCAAATAAGGTCGGCGTATTACGAGCGGCACCATCGTTACCGAGCGTTTGCGGAAGCGTTGCGCGTTCAAATCTTTTGGCGCGTCGCCGGGATTGCGGACTCGGCGGGCGACGCTTATTGGACGCATCAAATTAAAGAGCTTCGTTGGCTTCGATTTATCGCCAAAAACGTAACGGCGCCCGTCGGCGCGCCTTTGAAAGCCGATTATAACGTCGCGCTTGTTCGTTGGGCGCGCGACCAACGTCAATTTTTAGAGAGTCGCGTCCTAAAATTTCAACGCAAAGAGCGCGCGCTCGAGTCGTTAGGCGAGTTGTTTGCCATTTTGTTTGTGATTGCGCTCGCGTTTCGTTATATTCCGATTTATTTCGAATGGATTACCGACCAAGCGAGCCAAGAGACGCTGTTGAAGTTAGTTTCCGTCGCGACTTCCGCGTCGAGTTTTATCGCTCTCGCTTGCTTTAGTTGGAATCATTTGCGGGCATACGGTTCGCAGCGAAAACGTTACGCTAAATCGCTTCCAATTTATCGTCGCGTTGAAAAGAAATTGGCGGAGCTTAACGCCGAGGCGACCGAGATCGACGCGGACGTCGAGGCGCTTTCCGGCGAGCGGCAACGTCTGTTGCGCGACTTAGGCGAGACCGCGCTTTCCGAAAACGCCGATTGGTTCCTCGCCAAACGCAAACTCGAACTTCCGAAGTAAGACGCCTTGTCGCGCGTTGAAAGCGAACGACGCAACCCTTGTCGATAAAACGCTAAAGGATGGAATATGACCGAGAGCAACAACGCGGCGCCCGAAAAGCGCTCCGGCGCGAAAAACGAGGTTTATCGTTATTTCGCGTTTATCAGTTACAGCAACAAGGACGCGAAAATCGCGAAGTCGTTGCAACGTCGGCTCGAAACGTACAAACTGCAGACGACGCTTCGTAACGAACTGGAAGCGGAACGGGGCGTCAAGTTCCCGAAGCGACTTTCGCCGATTTTCCGCGATATGACCGACCTCGAAGCCGGCGTCTTGGGGCGTTTGATTCGGCGCGAACTTGTGGACTCGAAGTTTTTGATCGTCGTATGTTCGCCTAACAGCGCGACTTCCGCTTGGGTGAACCAAGAGGTCGAAAACTTTATCCTGATGGGACGTTACGACCGGATCATTCTCTATATCGTCGACGGCGAACCGAACGCGAGCGACCCGAGCCAAGAGGCGTTCCCGCCGATTTTGCGTCGCAAGCCGGAGTTTTTAACGTATGACACAATGTCGCCGGACGAAAACGCGGAGCGTCGCGGCGAGTTGGAAGCGATTTTGGCGCAAAACGGCGAACTGAAAGGACTTTCGACGCGCCAAGAGGGGCCGCGCGACGCGTTTTTGAAGACGGTCGCTCGTATTCTCGAGCTGAGACCGGACGATTTGATTCAGCGCGACAAGCGATGGCGTCGGGCGAAAATCCGGCGTTGGACGTGCGGCGTCGCGTTGGCGCTCGCGCTTATCGGCGCGTTTTCTTGGCGCATTTACGACCGTTATTACCGCGAACACGTCGGTTACTACGCGGATTACGTCGAGCGTTGGGGCGTTCCGGAGGGGATTTTCCCGTTGGAGAAGGCGGAGTGGAGCAAGCGAAGCGAACACTACCGGATTTACAAGAAAGCCGGAAAGGTTACGAAGTTAGAACACGTCAACTCCGTCGGAACGCCGATTCCGGTCGATCATACGGAGTTCGGCGACCGTCCGACGATTATGGAATACGTTTACAACGCCGACGGCAAACTGTCGCAAGCGGTTTCGCTCGACCGCGACGGTCGCAAGTTGTTGACGTATCAATACAGCGGCAAGAATTTGGACGCCGTCGACTTAGAGCGTTTCGACGTCGAAACCGAGCGGGTGTTTGACGCGAATCTTTCGCAAGTTTCGTCGATTTCTACAAGGCTTCACGATTTTGACGCTCTGAGCGACGGCGCGTCGTCGAAAAGCCAAGTCGGGCGTTTCGAGCTAGAGCGCGCCGGCGACGGTTTGGCGCGAACGCGTCGTTTCCAAAAGAACGGCGTTAACGTTTACGTTTGCGACGCGGACGGCGTCGGCGGTTTCCGGTACGAGTTGGACGAGTTGGGACGCGTCGTCGAGCTTGTTTACTTGGACGAGACCGGGAACGAGCGCCCGTCGAAATCGGGAATCGCGCGGCGAACGTACCGCTACGACGGGCCTAACTTGATTGAAACAAAATACTTAGGAGCGAACGGCGAGCTGGTTTTTAACGAGCGGGGTTGGTCGCGGCGTTTCGATCGTTACGACGCGAACGGCAATAGCGTAGAAACGTTGTTTCTCGACGCGGACGGCGAGCTACAGGCTAGCGTCGTTTATAATAAAATAACGTACAAGTACGACGAAACGGGGACGACGATAACCGAAACGACGTTTTGGGCGGGCGATTCGAAGTCGGGCGGATGTTTTTGGCGTTATCTTCCCAATGGAAAGAGGTTTTTAGCCTTTTTTCCCGAAAATTGCGAGAAGTTGAGACTTAAATACGACGTTTCGCGGAACGTCGTCGAAGAATCGTATTTCGGCCTCGACGGGGAACCGTGTTTGTATAAAGACGGTTACGCGAAAATAACGAAGCGTTACGACGAGCGTTGGAATATGATCGAAGAGTCGTATTTCGCCGCCGCCGACAAACCGTTTTTATGCAAGGACGGTTACGCGAAAATAACGAAGCGTTACGACGAGAGCGGGAATATGATCG
>JAZQAP010000727.1:0-2634 GCA_045545275.1 Thermoguttaceae bacterium
TAAAAACTCAAAGCGAGCAAACGCCGAATATGCCGGAATGGTTGCGTATCTCGGACGCGGAGTTCGAACGTCGGTACCCTCGCTTCAACGCCTTGAAATGAAAGGAGGCGAAAGCCAAACATTTATTTTTAATAGGAAAATTACGTCGAACAAGGAGTTTACGCTCCGAAATTCTCGTCTTCACACGCTCGAAAAGGAAGGAGGCTAATACTGGAAATGGATTCCGGATAAGCAAAAAAGCGTCGACCTGGCGGCCACCAAATCGACGCTCAAAGTTTGAGTTGCTATATAATAGCAATACTTGGTTATATTGTTATTATAGCGACTCCTTTCGTAATGTCAAGCGGAAAACTTCCGCCTTCACTTTTTACAGAAAGGATCTTATGTTTAACGGTTTACTTACGGGCGTCGCAGACTTTTGCGGTAAAAACTTATCGCGATTGCGCGCTTTTTTGCGCCCTCAATCTTCGGAAACCCGAACGACCGAAACCTTGGCGCTTTTCGAACATCAAAACACGAAAGCGCTTTGGTTTCAACGTAAGAAAATTGAGCGAAAATAACGCCTAACCCCCAAAGCCCTCCGCGCGTTTAACGTCGCGGAGGGCTTTTCGTTCATCGCAAGAGTCAAGTCTACTCAACTATTAAGTTATACTTACAAGTTCCTTTTCCGGCGTCGGTCTTTCTCGACCGCTCGCCCCGACGCCGCGACGTTTGCGCTCCGTTCTCCGCTCGACTCACGCGGGGTCGAAAAAGAGCGCGACGTCGCCGCTTCCGTCGTTATCTAGCTCGACGTCGACGACGAAAAAGCCGCCGTTGCGCCAACCGGGCCGCGCGTCGTAACCGCAGACGCGAGCGTCGCCGTCGTATTCTTTCAGCTTTTCGATCAGTTCGGATACCGTCATTTTGTCTTCTCCGTTCCCATTGGTTTCGTGGGCGTTTCCTTACGAAAACGATATTCTTACTTGTTCGCCGCGTCGACGTAGACGTCGCCCAAACGCGTTGCGTCGACGCCGTGAATATCGAAAAAGCGGTAATCGTCCGAATCTTTTTGGACGCAAGCGCGGCAATAAATCGGCTCGTCGGGGTCAAATTTGCGCAATTTTTCAATCAACTCGGCGACCGTCATTTTCGTTTCTCCTTATAAAACTAATTGGAGTCGTCGACGACTAAAACCTTGCCGTCTTCCAGCGTCACGCTCGTAACGTCGCGCGTTTCCCAGAACACGTCGCCAAGATAACAGATCGCCACGGTTTCGGCGCCGTCAAATTTTCCCAATTCCTCGATCAGTTCTTTAACAGTCATTTTGCGACCTCTTTGGCGCTCTGAAATTTTGAAGCGACAGCGCGAACGTCGAGGTAGTCGAAGTCGCCTTGAAGCAACTTCGCCGGAACGCAAGCAAGGCGAACGCGTTTGGCGAGTCTTTTTCTGAAAAAACGCCCTTTTCCGGAAAGCAAGACGGCTATTCGGTCGACCGCGCGGAGATCGTCGACTTCGAACGTCGCCAAAACAACCGCTCGACCGGGCGTCGGCTCGAACGCGTCGAGGCGAAGCGTATCGTTTGCGTTCATTGTCGTTAATCCTCCAAAAGGCTGTCGGCCCAGCGCGCGTAACGCTCCGCGTACTTTTCGTCGCGAAAAAACGTCGCGCAAACCGCGCCGCCTTCTTTAATCGGCGGATCGACGGCGACGTAGGTCATACGAACGCCATTCGTGCTAACCCCATATTTTTCCGCCAGTTTGGAAACATCACCGCAAAATTTCGCAAAATCTTCGGAAAGCGAAAATTTATCGTCTTTTTCAAGGACGACATAGAAGCTCAACAATCCGACCGCTTCTTCGCTAGGCCGGATAACGTCTTTGTGCAAGACATACCTTATCTTCGGCTTTTCCTCTTTGCGACGATTGAAATAATCGAAAATCTTCATCGGGTTTTCTCCGTTTATTTTACCGGCTCCCACTCGCCGTTTTGCTCTTTCCCGTCGACGGCGACAATTCGCGCGACCGCTCCGTCGCGATACGGCCCTAAGCCGTTTTCTTCGTATTCGTAACGGTCGGCGACGTCGGCGATTTTGTCGAACGCTTCTTCTTCGTTTTCCGCGTCGACTTCAAATTCCGCCCAATCTTCCCAACGAACTTCAAAACGGTATTTCATCGCGCTTTCCTCTTACGCCGACGCAACGGCGGCGACCGTTCCGGTTTCCGCGTCGATTTCGACGCGAACCGGCTTCGTCGTCCATTTTGCGCCGCCGCGCCACTCCAACAGCCGCCGGATTTGCAAGTTGGCTTCGTCGCTCGATTCCGCGACGACGTAGAGTTCCGCCGCGTTGAGCAAGGCGCCGTCGTCGTCGCGTTGCGTAACGTAGACGCGGTAAAGTTCGAACTTCGTCAAGTCCTTCAAAACAATCGGTTTCCGCTCTTTTTCGAGGCGGAAAAATTCAAAAATTTTCATCGGCTTTTCTCCGCGTAATACGCGTGCAACTGCTTATATTGTTCGAGTTCGAATCGCAAAACCGCGATTTCGTCGCGCGTCCGGTCGTACAAAAGCGCGGCGACCGGTGCGAAAACGGCGGAAGCAATCAAAATCCCGACCGTTAAGCCTTGTATAAAAAGGGTATAGTTCATTTTGTCTTGCCTT
>JAZQAP010000728.1:0-2879 GCA_045545275.1 Thermoguttaceae bacterium
AAATCCTCGCCGCGAAGTCCGCAGAGTTCGCCGACTCGGACGCCGGTGTAAAGCGCGAACACGACGCCGAGTCCGACTCGGTTCTCGCCTTTTCGATCGTTCCAAACAATCTCGACGATTCGACGCCGCGTCTCGTCGGAAATCGTGGCGATTTTCTTTCTCGGCGGCGACGGAGGCGTCAACGACGAAAGATCGGCGCATGGATAACCGTTAGCGAGTCCGAATTTAAAGATTGATTTCAAAACTCGGGTCGTGTCCGCGACAGTTTTGGGCGCCAACGGTCCGCCTTTGGCGCTTCCGTCGAACGAGAGACGACGGACGAAGCCCTTCAAGTAGATCGGGTCAAGTTTGAGGAGCCTTTTGTCGCCGAGTCGCGTGTTTAAGGTAACGAACACAATGCGAAAATATCGAGCGTAAGTCGATTCCTTGACGGCTCCGCGAACGTCGAGAAGCCAAAGAGAAGCGAGTTCGGAAAACTTAGCGCTTCCCTTGACGCCGGAAACGAGAACGGCCTCCGGCAGTCGAATTTCGGCCGCTCGTTTGGCTTTTACTTCGGCGTAAGTCGACGCGTAAAGATAGCGATATTTTGCTTTACCGTCTTCATAATGGTGGATGTAGCGAGCTTCCCATCGCCCGTCGGCGCGTTTGTAAATGGATTCTCCACGTCGCGGCATATCAATCTCCTCATTTTTTGACTGAAACTTTGACTAAAAATAAAAAGAAAACGACGCGCGTCGCGCCTTTATTTTTTAAAGCGAAAAAACGAAAAAACGTCGTTTTCCGTTTCCTTCGGCGGTCTCAAATCGGCCCCGTTATTCAAAAAAAGCGGCTTTCCCCTATTGACAAAACAATAAAAGCGAGTAACATAAAAACTAAAGTAATTAAAGTCGTCTCAAAATTGCGTTTTCATCTTTGGTTTGGTTGTTTTTTGGACGCTTCGTTCCGGGATTTGGACGCTTCGTTCCGCGTTGAGCGCGGGCTTCTCGATAAAATCAACGTTTCGCGTCTGGAGCGAGTTTCGTTCGCTTTTTTTAAAACCTTCGCAAGTTTTCCAAAAGTCGCCTTGTAAAAAACGCCGCGACGCGGTATATTGTTAAAAATTGCGGCGTGAAAAACGGTCGACTGTTAAGCGAACAAACCGCAAACGAAAGTCGCGACGGCTTATGCGGGCCTAAAACCGACTTAAAACAATAAAAGATCGGCGCAACGCCGTTAATACGCCAATTATCAAACGGTTTTCCGTTAATTCAACCCCCTAAGCGCCAAGCCAACTTTTTTCGAGCCAACAGCGCGGCGAAGTCGGCGGCGGAAGAAACGAGAATGTCCCGAGAAAATCCGAAAAACGAAGTCTTGAAGTCGGCGCTGATCGGCGTCGCGGCGCTCGTCGCGCTTGTTTGTTGGATGAAATTTCAACCGCGTTTGCCGGACGTCGAGCCGAAAGAGAAAATCGGGCGCCGCCTTCTCGAAAATTTCGACGAAACGTCCAAAATTAGCCGCGTCGAATTCGTCGGCGTCGACGCGGAAACGGGAGAAACGAAGGAGTTAACGCTCGTCCGAGAGGGCGACGAACTCCGCCTTCCCGCGCTCGCGAACTTTCCCGCCGAGAACGCCGACCGCTGGGCGAAAATCGTCGCGCCGCTCGTTCAGCTGCCCGTCCTCGACGTCGCCGACGAAGCGGTGCGAAGCGGCGACGCGAAGAAAATCGCCCAACTTCACCGCGAGTGCGGCGTCCTTTCCCCGGAAGACGCGGCGTTCGAAGCCCAGTTAAACGCTTCTAATTCGATGAAAAACGGCGAAAAAGCGGCCGCGCAATCGGCAAACTCGACGCAAAGCGCCGACGACGCTAACAAAATCGCGCAAAACGGAGAAAACGCGGAAGACGGCGAAGATAGCGAAACGGCGCAAACCGCTCCGCTCGCCGCGCTCTCGGTCAAAATTTTCGACGAAAACGGCGCGACGCTCGTCGATTTGCTCGTCGGGAACCGCGCTCCCGAAAGTTCGGCGACCCGCGACGTTCGCTGGGTTCGGATTCCCGGCGACGACGTCGTTTACGCGGTCGACTTTTCCGGCGATTCGACCGAGGAGGCCGGAACGACGCAATTTCTCGAATTTCCGCAACGCATTTCTTTCGAGCCGATCGATTGGGCCGACCGCGACCTGCTCCGAATCAGCCGCTGGGACGTCGCGACCCTCGCCGTTCGCGATTCGACCTTTTCGGTCGCCAAAGCCGAGGACGGAACGTCGACGCCGGTCGATTACAAGGCGGCCGGAATCGCCGTTTTTCGCCAAAATCCGGAAAACTCGCTCGCTCGCGTTTGGACGCTCGAACGGCGGCTAAGTCGCGACGCGGAAGGCGTTTGGAGCGACGTTCAGCCGATCGACCCGGAGTCGGCGCAAAACGACGTTTTGAACGAAACGGCGGACGCGCTCGGTCGACTCGCGGTCGTCGACGTTCGCAAAAAGCCGGAGGCGCTCGCGGCGCTCTTCCGCGACGGTCGGCTCGGGGGCGACTTGGCGGCGCATTTCGGAACGCTCGCCGAATTCGGGTTCGCCGCGCTCGAACACGATCCCTTGAACCCGGAAAAAATCGAACCGGCGCTCCTCGGCGAAGCGGGCGGCGTCGAATTGCGAACGAAAAACGGCGTTAAAATTTCGCTCCTTTTCGGGCGCAAGTTCGAAGATAAGCGCGTTTGCTTGGCCTTCGCCGAGTTCGACCGCGAAGCGTTGGCCGCGTCGGTCGAAGACGGAACGGAACTCGCCTTCCTTGCGCCGGAAGCCGAGAAGAAAGCGGCGATCAAAAACGAACGCCTCGCCGCTTGGTTTTATTTGATTTCGGAATCCGATTTCGAAAAGCTCAAATTCCGCCTCGCCGACGTTTT
>JAZQAP010000729.1:0-10668 GCA_045545275.1 Thermoguttaceae bacterium
GCAACGCGAAAACAAGCCGCGACGCAACCGCTCGGCAACGCGAAAAAACAAGCGCGACGCAACCGTTCGGCAACGCGAAAACAAGCCGCGACGCAATCGCTCGCAACACCCCGACGCGCTCAACGTCGGAAAACGCGGGCGAAACGGAACGCTCCGCGGTTAAACGCCGCGGCAAGAAAAAACGAAGTCGACCGCGCTCCTACGAACGCCGTCGACTCCGTTGCCTTACGCCGTTTCAACCGCTAAAACGGCTCAAACGTTAACGTTAAACGCGATTATTGAACGTCGGTTTCGCCGCCGGCGATCGTCCCCATCGCGCCCCAAACGCCGAACGGGCTCTTGCCGGTCGGGTCTTTGCCCGTCCACTCCGTGCTGTTCAGGTTCGAACCGCAGTCGATCGTTTCGCTAATGAACGCGACCGAACCGTCGGCGCGCAACGCGTTGACGCCGCCCGAGTGATTGCTCGACGCGCTCATGTAACCCCAACCCCAACCCGGGTTCGAAATGTCGTTCGCGCAGGTCGGCGAGTTCGGCGGAAGAACCGTCGTAACGGCCAAAATACGCGGGCGACCGTCGGTGTGGCGTTGGCCGCGCGGTTCCGAAGCGATTTCGCCGTTAAGCGACGTTCTGTCGTCGTTCTTCACCAACGCCAAGCAAGACGCCGGGGAGCCGCCGCCCATCTTCACAATGCCGCCCTTAACGCGGTCGGAACCGGCTTGCGCGCCGCAGACCGACTCGACGATCGCGATCGTATTCGAGGAACCGTCGGTAATTTTCGCGAACGTGCTGCATTTAACGCCGCCGTAAACTTCCGGACGGCAACCGATCCCGCCGGGGAAGAAACCGCGGTTGTTGACCGACGTTTCGCCGGTGTTGACCGTCGCGTCGCCGAGCGAACCGCAGTAGCTCCCGCGTTGCGCGTTGTTGCTGTGCGACGGAGAGTTCGCCGCCGCGTCCGACGGGCAGCCGAGCATCGGAATCGGCGCTTGCAACGACGCGATCGAGCAGTTCCAAGCGTCGGTCCAACCGCTAAAACTATGCGATTCGTCGCCGCGCGAAATAACCTCTTGCCAACGGTTCCCCTGCTCGATGAACGGGTACATCGCGACATAGAAACTGACGCAACCCCAAGCCGCCGCCAAGTTGCGCTGGTCGTCGCTCGGCGAGGTGCGCATCGGCGGAAACGCGTTGTTGACGTCGTGATAGTTTTGCAAACCGAGCCCGATTTGCTTCAGGTTGTTCGTGCATTGCATCCGACGCGCCGCTTCGCGCTCCGCTTGAACCGCCGGAAGAAGAAGACCGATCAAAATACCGATAATGGCGATAACGACAAGAAGTTCGACAAGCGTAAAACCGCGTTTACCTTGCTTGCCCCCCCCCCCCAGATTAACAAAGAGCGAGTTTTTCATATGAGCGACTCCTTAAAATAATTGAAAATATCTCCAAAATTCCGTCGATCCCCAACTTTTAAAAGGACGCGACGCAATTTTTCGACCCGTTTGATTCAAAAATTAAAACGCCAATTATCAAAAATCAACGGTTATTCAAGACCGCCGAGTTCCGCGACGTCGAACGTAACTTCGCCGCCGCCCGCCGAAACGGTCGCGGAGAGCGGAGTGCGGTCGAAATCTTTCCAAACTTCCGGAATTTCGCGGGGCATTTCGGCGCGTTTCGCTTCGTATTCGGCGTGATATTCGCTTTGTTCGCCGACCGACATCGCCGCGAGTTCCGCCGGGGTCTTCCAGTGTTCCGGTTGCGGGTCTTTGGTGCAAGTGATCTTATAATCGCCCGCCGGAGCGCCCTTGGCGGTATACCCTTGCAAGGTCGACGTAATCTCCGCGACGCCGTTTTTGTCGGTTTTGCCGCTAATCGTAACGCTGCCGCTCGTCGCGATGAAGAAAACGTCGACGTCGGCGATCGCGTTCGAACCGTCGACGACCTTCACCTTAAACGGGTGCGTTTCCGGCATATCGGCGGGAGCTTTCGGCCCGCAACCAACCGCGACGACGCAGAGCGCCGCCGTCGCCAACGCAAAAAAGCAAGACAATTTTCTCATCGTCGCCTCCTTAAACCAATGAACGCGCCCTCGACCGCCGCAAACCGCAAACAGTTTCCTCTAAACCAAGCAAACTGTAAGACGCCGAGACGCAAAAAAAGTTCCCGAAAACGTCGACGCTCAAACGTCGCCCGCATTTTCGGTCTATTCGATTTTTTCGGCTTATTCGTTAGCGTTTACCGACGCCCGAACGAACCTAACGCAACGTCGACGCGAAAAACAACTTCGCAACTCGACTCTCTTTATTGTAGCGCCGCGTTTGCCCGACGTCAAGAAATTAACGCCAAAAAATTAAAAAACTTGAAAATTACTCGCCGCGTCCCGCAAAACCGGCGCCGCCGTTAAATTCGTTTCCCGTCGCTTCTCGCGCTTAACCAATCTTAAACGCCGACGCAAAAACGAGATAAGACGTTTAGCGGCAAAACGTCGTTTTCGAGCGACGCTCCGACGGCGGCGCCGCTCAAACCGCGACCGCGTCGCCGGGAAGCGTTTCGGTTTCTCAACGTTAATTCTTCGCTTCGCCCGAAATAATTCTCGAAACGTTTCTCTTTTAACCGCAAGAAGCGGCGCGTTTTTTAGCAAATAAAAATCAATCGGCGCTGGAAAATCGCCGACGTCTCGTATATAATATATATTAATGACAAAACCGCCGTCGGCGCCGCCGTTTCGCGACCGCCGAGCAAGCCGACGCAAACCGCGTCGCGCTCCTTTCCCTTTACTCGTTTCCCTTTATTTTACGCAACCCGCGCCGGAGCAACGCTTTATGTCGCCGTCTCGTCCTTCCGCTCCCTCCGTTTCCGCTCCGCCCCGAATCGTCGCGTTCGGCGAAATCCTTTGGGATCTACTTCCGACCGGAAAGAAACTCGGCGGCGCTCCGGTCAATTTCCTCTATCATTCGCAAACGCTCGGCGCCGACGTCCGGGCGTTAACGCGAATCGGCGACGACCCGCTCGGCGCGGAAATCCGCGAACGGCTCGACGCGCTTGCCCTTTCGACGCAGTTTCTCCAAATTTCGCCCGACGCGCCGACCGGAACCGTCGCCGTTTCGCTCGACCCCGCGGGAACGCCGACTTACCGCAACGTCGAAAACGTCGCTTGGGACGAAATCGCCGTGGACGCGGCGCCCGCCGACGCGCTCGTTCCCTTTTTGACGGAGGAAAACGCCGCGTCCGCCTTTTATTTCGGCAGTCTCGCGCTCCGTTCGGAAACGAACCGACGGTCGCTAACTCAAATATTGGAGCGACTTCCGCGTTCCGTTCTCCGCGTTTGCGACCTGAACCTGCGCGCGCCCTTTTACTCCCGGGAAGTCGTCGAGTCGACGCTGAACGCCGCCGACGTTTTCAAACTCAACGACGCGGAAGCGGTCGAGTTGGACGCGCTTTTCGCCGACCTCGAACCGCCGACGTTGAGCCGTTTCGCCGACGACGCCGGATCGTTAACCGCGCCCGATTCGCCGGAAGTCGCCGCCGCGCTCGCCGATTGGGCCGCTCGTTGGCGACGCCGTTTCAACTTGCGAACGCTTATCTTAACTTGCGGCGGCGCGGGCGCTTGGATATTCGACGAAACCGGTTCCGCGTTCGCTCCCGCCGCTCCGGTCGAGCGAATCGCCGACGCCGTCGGGGCCGGCGACTCCTTCGCGGCGGTTTGCGTCGTCGGGCTTTTGTCGGGCCGTCCGATCGCCGAAATCGTCGACGCCGCGTCGCGCCGCGCTTCGTTCGTTTGCTCGCAAGAAGGCGGAACGCCCGCGATTCCGCCGGAAGCCGCCAACCCGTTCGCCGCCGTTTGATTTCCACAAACAAGCAACGTTTTTCAAAACAATCAAACGTCGCCCGTTTTCGTCGCGACGTTTCGCCGCCCGCCTTTTAAGGAAAAACCGTTATGTCGCGTCTTTATAACGTTTGCGGTTCAACCGCGCTCCTCGCCGCCCTCCTTTTCCCGTCGCCGTTCGCTTCGCCGACGTTCGCGATTTCCGCTCCGAACGACGCGACGTCCGGACTAACCGAAACGCCCGCGGTCTCCTCCGACGCCGCGCTCGAACAAGCCCGCCTGCTCTCCGTCGCGTTTCGGCAAGCGGCGCAAAAGACGCTTCCGGCGACCGTCAACATCGTCGTTAAACGCGGCGTCGACGCGCCAAACTCCGCCAAATCGAAACTTCCGTTCGCCGAACTACTCCCCGACCTGCCGGAAAAACACCTGATCGAGGGCGCCGGTTCCGGGCTGATCGTCGACCCAAGCGGAATCGTCCTCACCAACTGCCACGTCGTCGCCGCAAGCGAAATCGGGAAAAGCGTTTCGGTCGAGTTGAGCGACGGTCGTCGTTTTCCCGCGAAAAAAATCGTCAAAGACGAAAAATCCGACCTTGCGCTCGTCTTCGTCGAATCGCCGGAACCGTTGCCGTTCTTGACGTTCGCCGACAGCGACGCGGTTGAAATCGGCGATTGGGCGCTCGCGATCGGCAATCCGTTTATGCTCGGCTCGTCGGTCGGCGCGGGCGTCGTCAGCGCGAAGGGCCGTTTCCTTAACTCTAAAGACGGCAAGCAGTTCATTCAAACGGACGCGGCGATCAACCCCGGCAACAGCGGCGGCCCGCTCGTCAATTTGCGCGGCGAAGTCGTCGGCGTTAACACCGCGATCGCGTCCCTTTCCGGCGGCTACCAAGGAATCGGTTTCGCCATTCCTTCGAACGTCGCGGTTTGGGTCTTGGGGCAACTCCGCGACAAAGGACGGGTCGAGCGCGCCTTCCTCGGCGCCCCGGTCTCCGCGCTCGAATACGACGCCGCGAAGCGTCTCGGGCTTGCGCCGAAAACCGGCGTTCGACTCGGCGCTCCGTTCCGCGACGCTCCGGCGGCGAAGGCGGGCTTGCGCGCCAACGACGTTCTTCTCGAAATCGACGGGCAAAAAATCGAGTCGCCGGAAACGTTCGAAGCGTTCGTCGAACGCGCCGCCGTCGACCGCGACTACTCGCTTAAAGTATTGCGCAACAACGAGAAAGAGCCGAAGGAAGTCAAAATTCGCTTTGAGATTAAACCGGAAAATTACGTCGGCGTTCCGTTGACCGAAAAGATGGTCGAGCGCGGTTCGCACCGGGTCGACCGCGAATGGGGCGCGATGCTCATCCCGTCGACGCCGGAATCCGCGGCCCGGCTCGGCGCGCCCGGTCGCGAAGGAATCGTCGTTTTGAACGCGACGCCCGGCGGCGCCGCTTACAAAGCCGGTTTGCGCAACGGAATGTTAATCGTCAAGTTGAACGGTCGCGAAGTCAAGTCGTTAGAAGACTTCGACGCGGCGAAAGCGGAAACGACGCCCGAAACGGGAATCGAATTGGAAGTCGTTCAAAAATCGGAAACGAAAACGCTCCGTCTCCCGGTCAAAAAATAAATCGGTCAAAAACGACAATTAGCCGCCGCGCCGACGCTTCGACGCGGCGTTTCATTTCCGTTCAAAAACATTTTTTTCAAAGACGCGGCAAAAAACGAGCTTTTCGCCCTTATCTCGCCCACGAAAAGCGCGTTTTTCACAATTTCAAACAAATTTCAAAACAATCAAATACCGCTCTATTTCGCGTCGACGCTCGGTTCTCCCGGAACGTCTTTAACGTCTTTCGCGTCGACGTTTCGCCGCGACGCCCGCTCTTCGTCGGTCGGTTCCGAAACGGCGAATTTCACCGGCGAGACTTTCGGCAAAAGACCGTCGGCGCGCATTTTACGTCCGATTTTAAAGATTTTTTCGAGCGTTTTATCGTCGAGTTCGTAACGCGGCGCCGTCGGCGTTCCCTCCCAAACGACCCCGCCGACGCTCGGTTCGAGCAAAATCGCGTGCGGAATCCCGCGGACGCCCAGCTTGTTCGCCAGCCGTCGTCCGGTGTCGACCGCGACGAAATAGTCGACGTTATCCGGGTCGAGACGTCCGCTCGGCATATTGCGAATCGCCTTCTCGTCCGTTTCGCAAATCGACACGACGACCAAGTCGTCTTTATATTGTTTCGCGATGAAGTTCAGGTACGGCAACGATCTACGGCACGGCGGGCACCACGTCGCCCACATCTCGACGAGAACGTATTTCCCCGCCAAATCTTCCGGTTTCGGCGCTTTGTTGACCCACTGCTCGACCGGAATCGCGCCGACGACGTCCTCGATCGCGCACCAAAGATAGGAGTCGGCCCAAACGATGCGATCCCGCAAGAGCGCCGGGTGGTTGTCCGGCAAATTGACGCTTTCGACAAGCCAAGGCGTCTTCGTCAAGTCGATATTACGCCGCGCTTCGCCTTTCGCAACCTCCGTTTTTTCGGCGTTTGCGCCGTTCAAAAGCGCGACCGCTTCGTCGCCGCAAACGACTTCGCCGTCCGGCCCGACGACGCAAACCTCGCCCGCGTCCTCCGCGGTTTGCGGCTCGTCCGCCCAAGCGACGCCCCCGAAAGCCGCCGCGAACGCCAGCCCGGCCAAACCGACGCGCGTCTTCATTGATTTATTCAAAAACATTCGTTTTTCATTTTTCTCAATCGTTCGTTTCATTAGGCAATCTCCCAACACGTTCGTCGGCGGACGGTTAAGTCCTATTCCCATCGTCGGCGTCGGCGGCGCGCTTAAGAAGCGATTCGACATTTTTCGACAAATTTCCCTCGAAACCGCCGCCAAAAGCTCGGCCCGCCTTACTTTTCCGCCGTTTTATGTTATCATACAAAAAAGGCGCGCGCAATTCAAGCGCCCGACGCCCATTTTTCCGTTTTTTTATCGTCCGCTTTCGTCGTTCGCCGTTCCTCGGAGTCCCCAATGAGCCCGTCTCGCCGTCCAACAAACTCCGCCCGCCCCCTCTATATTTTCGCCGCGTTTGCGCTTTTCGCCGTCTTCTTTTTTTTCTTAACGCGACCGTTCGTCGAATCCGGCGCCGCGACCTCCGCCCCGCGTTGGCTTCTCCTTTTCGCTCCGCTCGACGACCCGACCTTTATGGAGTTCGTTTGGCGCGGACTCGACCTTCCCGCCGAACCGCCGACCGGCGAGCGTTGGTTCGCGCTTGGTCTCGGCGTCGTCGCGACGCTCGCGCTTCTCGGACTCGGCAAGCTAGCGTTCGCGCCTTTCAAACGACTTTTGAAAACAAACGTTTCCGAAACGTTATTCTTTCAATTCGGCGCCGGGTTCGCGCTTTGGAACCTTTGCGTTCAAATCGCCGGTCTCCTCGGGTTCGCCGACGCGCCGGTCGCGATCCCAACGTTCGGTTTCGCCGCTTTTTACGTTCTTTCGACGGCGTTTGCCGCGTCGCGACGCTTTGCCGCCGCCCGCAACGGCGTTAACGACGCCCCGTCGACGTCGCTTTTCCCGCGTCAAAGTCTCGGCGACCGCGTTCTTTTAACGCTGCAAGTTATTTTATTAACGATTTTTACGTCGTTTTATTTCTTTTCGTCGACGCAGCCGCTTTTCGAGTACGACGTCGTCGAGTATCACGCGCAGGCCGCCCGCGAAATTTTCGAAACCGGCGCCCTTGCTTTTTCGCCGAACAACGTTTACGCCAATATGCCGCTCGGCGCCGAAACCCTTTACGTCGGCGGATTTAACCTCGTTCGCGACCTTTGCGCCGCTCCGGACGCGCCCCCGCGCCTCGGCCCGCTCGTCGGCAAAGTCGTTTTGACCGCGGCGGCGTTCGCGACGGCGCTCGGTCTTTTCGCGTTTTGCGTTCGATTTTTCCGCTCCGGACGCGCCGGACTTTTCGCCGCGCTCTTTTATCTCGCGTTCCCCGGCGTCTTCGACGTTTTCGCCAACGGCTTAAACGACGGCGTTTTAGGTTTCGCGCTGTTCGCCGCTTTTTACGCGTTCGCGCTTTCGCTCGCCGCCGACGCGACGCGTTGCGACCGAATTATTTTTCGCGTCGCAACCGCTTCGTTCGTCGGCGTTTACGTCGGACTCGCCGTTTCGATCAAATACACCGCCGTCGTTTTCGTTTTCGCGCCCGCTTTCGTCGCGCTCCTCGCCGTTTCGTTCCCGACGGTCGCGACGCCGCTTCGCCGCCTTTTCCGCGACGCCGAGTCGACGACGCCCGACGTTTCCGCAAGCGTTGAAACGTCAACCGATTGCGACGCGCCCCAAAACGCCGACGTTTCCGCGTCGAATCCGCCCGCGCCCCGCCGCCTCAAAAACGCTTGCGCTCCTCTCGTCGTCTTCGTCGCGACGGTCGCGCTCGTCTCCGGCGGCTGGTTCGTTCGCAACGTTTCGGCGACCGGCAACCCCTTTTATCCGTTGGCGTTCGAACTCTTCGACGACGCGTCGCAAACTTGGGACGCCGACGTCGACGTCCGCTGGCGCCGCGCTCATTCCGCGTCGACGTTCGGCCCCGCCGCGCTCGCGGAGTCGGTCGCTCGTTCCGCTTGGCGCGCCGACCTCGCCTCCCCCTTTTCGCCGTTCGTTCCGCTAATCGGTCTCGCCGTTCTTCTCGGTTCCGCGACGGCGATTAACCGGCGGCGACGTCGTTTCGCCGCGTCCGACGCTTCCTCCGTCGTCGAAGTCTCCTCCGAACGCAACCGCAACGACGGCGACGTTTTACGACTTGCGTTAATCGCCGCCGTCGCGCTCCTATTTTGGCTCGGCTGGCTCTTCGCAACGCACCGCTTAACGCGTTTCCTCGTCCCGGTCGAACCGTTATCCGCGTTATTACTCGGCGTCGCCGCGTCCTTTGCCGCGACCGGTTGCCGTTCGTCCGCCTCAAATCCTTCGCCGAACTCGACCGTCGGAAGTAATTCCGCCCCCCTCGGCTCCGCGTCGTCGGGACGCGGCTTCTTCCTCGTCGCGTTTTACCCAACCCTTTTATTCGGTTTACTTTACGAAGGTCTCGTTATCGACGTTCGCGCCCCGGCTCGCATCGCTCCGCTTCGCGCTCTCGAACGCGACCCGGCCCGTTTCCCGCAAGCGTCGCTCTTCTTCAACGACCGCCCGGAACTTTTCGCCGACGCGAAACCGTCCGACGCAACCGATTTAACGTCAAGCGTTTCCGACGCGCCCGTCCAACCGTCGCGCAAGCTCCTTTTAGTCGGCGAAGCGAAGGCGTTCCTTTACCGCGTTCCGGTCGTTTACTCGACTTGCTGGAACCGTTCGCCGTTAATTCCGCTCCTCGGCGACTCGGTCGAGCGCGACGCCGACGGCAAAATCGTCGCGATTCGAAAAGCCGACGCGATTCGACGACGCTTCGACGACGCGAAAATCGCCTTCGTTCTCGTCGATTTCGCCGAGTTGGCGCGCTTTCGAAGTCCCGGCAATTACGGCTTTAGAGACGCCGAAATCGACGAGAACCTCTTCCGGCTTTTAACCGCCGCGAACGTCCTCGCGCCGTTCGAACTCCCGCAAACGCCCGGCAAGAGCGACGCGACGTCAAACGCGCCCGAAACGACGCGAGTTTTCCGCGTCGTTTCGACTTCCAGCGACGCCGCGTCGCGTCCTAATTAACCGCGTCTCCGTCGTTCGCTCGTCGTTTTAGCGCGGCGCAACGACGGCGTTTTGATTTAAGAAAACATTTTCTAATAATCAAACGTCGCTTTTTATCCCCCGCGACTCGGTTCGTTTTTTAACGATCGTTGCGATTATTCCGCTTGCAAACGGCGTTTCAAATTAATGAGAGCCGCGCCGCGCCGTCTCCCCCCGTTGCCCTCGTCGGGGTTTTCTGTTAAAATGAAGGCGTTTATTTTTCGCCGCCGCGTCGCCGATTCGTTTTTTCTTCAACGGTTCGCTCCAAACCTCGACGTTAGGCGAACTTCGAGCGTCCGTCCTTTTCCCCGTTACCCCCAGAAAGCGCCGATTATGTCGCAAAGATCGATCCCGTCCGATATTGAAATCGCCCGCCGCGCCCCGTTGCGCCCCATCGCCGAAGTCGCCGCGAAACTCGGAATCCCCGAAAACGCCGTCGAACTTTACGGCAAACAAAAAGCCAAAATTTCGCTCGACGAAATTCGCGACGTTCCGCAAAAAAAAGACGCGAAACTGATTCTCGTTACCGCGATTTCCCCGACGCCCGCCGGCGAAGGCAAAACGACCGTCAGCGTCGGCCTCTGCGACGCTTTGAACGTCCTTAAAAAGAACGCCTGCTTGGCTTTGCGCGAACCGTCGCTCGGGCCCTGTTTCGGCGTCAAAGGCGGCGCGGCGGGCGGCGGTTACGCGCAAATCGCCCCGATGGAAGAGATCAACCTCCACTTTACCGGCGACTTCCACGCGATCACGGCGGCGCACAACCTGATCGCGGCGATGGTCGACAACTCGCTGCACCAAGGAAACCCGCTCGGGCTCGACTCGCGCCGCGTTACTTGGGGTCGCGCTCTCGACGTCAACGAGCGGGCGTTGCGACAAATTATCGTCGGCCTCGGCGGGACGGTCAACTCGGTTCCCCGCGAAAGTTACTTCCTCATCACCGCCGCGTCGGAAATTATGGCGATTCTTTGCCTTAGCGAAGACCTGCGCGACCTGCGCGAACGCCTCGGCAAGATCGTCGTCGGTTACACGACGTCGGGCGCTCCCGTTACCGCCGCCGACTTGAAGGCTCGCGGCGCCGCGACCGACCTGATGAAGGAAGCGATCAAGCCGAACCTCGTCCAAACGCTCGAAGGCAACCCGGCGTTCGTTCACGGCGGCCCGTTCGCC
>JAZQAP010000730.1:0-9594 GCA_045545275.1 Thermoguttaceae bacterium
CGCGGAGCGTTCGCCCAGCAAGCGAACCTCGAAACGGGCCCGCATTCGCAGTAGACGCTCAACTCGCCGTCGACGTCGCTAAACCAACAGGTATGACGCAAGATTTCCGCCCTTCGCGTCCAAGTTTGCGCGTCGTCTTTGTCTCGCTTAAAGCCAAGCGGCGTCAAAGTTTGCGCGATCAGCTTTTCGACGCGATTCGTCAAGTCGCTTTTGAGTTTTCCCTCCGGCGAGGCCGCGAACCGGCGCCGTTCGGCCTCTTTCGCCGCTAACGACGCTTCGTAACGCTTTTGCAAGGCGATCGCTCGGTCGTCTTGCCAACGATACAGCCGTCCCGCCGGTTTCAGAAAATCCGCGTCGCGGACGGGAAAACCAAGTTGCGTCAAATAGTCGAGCGCGTCGTTTAAAGTAAAGCGTCGTTTGATTTTACGGTCGGAGTACTGCTCGACGCGCTCGAACGGATACGGCTCGCCCTCCTGCCAAAAAACGTTGCGACCGTCGTACATAACGCGCACTAAACGCAATAATTTGGAGTCGCGCCACGATTCTTCATCTTCGCGCAATTCGCAAATATAGCCGTCCGACTTCGCGTAACGCAAGCTAAAAACCGACGTTGCGCCGGTTCTCGATCCCCCGGCCCGCAACGCGAGCCCGCTAAAATGCGGCTCGAAAAAGACGGAAACGTCGGGCGCGCTAACCGGCGAGAAACCGTATCTTATCGGCGGCGTTTTTTGCCCCGGGTCGGCGGGATACAATTCCTCGAACGCCTCCGCCAGCGCTTCGGGCGGAAGTTCGACGCAAGAAACGCGCTTGTCGTCGTCCTCGCGGTTTATCGCGCCCATTTTTTCGAGCGTTCCCAAGAGCGCTTTCAAGAAAACCTCGACGACGTCTTTCTCGGGCATCCCCTCGACGCTAAGTTGAACGCTCTTAACCCCTTCGGGCGAGGCGTCGACGTTAACTTGAACGCGCTCGCTCCCTTCGACGTCGGCGGTTTCGGCGTTATTTTTCTCGGACGCGACGTCGGCCCAGGAAACGTCCTCGTCGTCCTCTCGGTAAAATTTGCAAATCTCTTCGATCGGGCGCCGGACGATTTCCAAATGAAACTCGTCGAGATTTTCCAGCGAAAAAGGCTTTTCGGCGTTCATTGCGTTCTCCTAACGTTAAACGCGGCGGGCGCTTAACCCCACGTCGTTACGCGACGTCAAGCGTTCCGCCGCCCAACGGAAGCGAAACGCTCGGCTTTCAACGTCGCCGCAACCGCCGCGACGTCAAACGGTTGCGACGTTGTTTCACTCGTCTTCGTCGTCCCCGATCTTTTTCGTCGTTCCGTCCCAAGGGAGCGCAAACCCAAACGCCGTAATTTCAGGGTCTTCCGCGAGCCTTGTTTCTTTGTCGAACGGCCAAGAATCCCATTCGTCGTCTTCTTCGGCGAGCGCGAAGAGCGTTTCTTTCAGCTGCTCGACGTAAAAAATCGCGGGATCGGACGCGACGATATATCCTTCGTCATCGCATTCGGCGTCCAGAAAGACGACCGGGAAACGCGTCTCGCCGTTCAGCTCGCAAGGTACGCAAACGTAATAGTTTCCGCAGCAATCGTCGCCGATCGGCGTCCAGCCTTTTTCCTTCCATTCGTCGAAAATTTCGAGCGTTTCGAGAATGGCGCCGAGGCCGTGCAACCGTTCGTCGACTTCGACGCCGTCGCACAACGCGAGCCAATTTTGGACGCTCGCCGGAAGCGCTTCGTAAACGCGTTTTTGCTCGTCCGACAAGGCGTCGACGTCCAACGGCGGTTCGACCGTTCGCCCGAATCCGTCGAGTTCCGGGCGAGCGACCTCGCGTTTCAGTTCCGCCAACAGATTTCGAGCCGTCTCTTTAAAATCTTTGCGCATAACGCTTTACTCCTTCCGCAGAAAATACGGCGACGCGACCGGTCGCGCCGCCTCGACGTTCTCTATTATAACGCTCGCCCAAGCGGACGTCAAGAAAAAAACGACGCGTTGCGACCGTTTCCGTCGCCGACGTTTAGCCGCGTTGGAAACGGTTGCGTCGACTCGGTTTGCGGCGGCGTTACTCCGTCGCGAAGATTTCGTCGTACTGCTCTTTGTTCCAGTCGTCGGTTTCTTGGGCGTAAGCGCTTCGCAACGTCGCTTCGTAATCGCGCCAATTAACGAGTCCGTCTAAAAACTTATATTTCGATGTAATAACCGCCGCCGTCCGCGCTTCCTCGTCGGGGTCGAAAAGGAGTTTAAGGAGCGCTTCGATCAAATCCGAGCGGCCCGACTCGACCGCCGACGCGTACTCCGCCGCCCATCGACGCGTCCAAGACGACTCCGACGACAAGGCGTCGACAAGATGCGGAACGACGACGTCGGGCTCGAAAAGCGCGAAAAAATTGTCGAGCATTTGGTACGTTCCGAAAAGATAACCTTCGCCTATCGACCCGAGAAATAAAGGGATAGCTTCCTCGCAAGGGTTCTCCGTAAAGTATTCCCGCGCGGCGTCCCAAGCGTCGACCGTCTCGGAGTCGAGATCGTCGTCGTACTCGCTCGGCATTGGTTGGTGGAGGCGCAAAAATTCCAACGCTTCTTCTTTATTCATTGTCGCGACGCCTTTCTTAACGTTTGATTTTCCTTCGTTTAACGACGCCCGCCTTCCTTGACGGCGCTTTGTAAAAAGAGCGACGTCGCGAAGAAAACGACGCGACGTCGTTCGTTAAATAACGCCGATTATTTTCCGTTTGACGCCGCGTCCCAACCGACGGCTTTTCGCAACGCGCAAGCGTTTTCGCCGTCGACGTTTAAATAAGGCGTTCCTTCGTCGACAAACGACAAATAATCGACGGTCGCCGCCAAACAAAGCGAACGCTTTACAAAGTCTTCGAAGTCGCGACCGAGCGCCAGCCCGTTCAGCTCCGTATCTCCGTCGTGCGAGAGATAAACGACCTCTTGCGTCGCGTCGTCGACGGCCAAATAATCGTCGTTCCCGAACCGATAAACGGGAAATTTGTTTTGCCAAGCCCGCGCGTAAGGGTCGTCGGCGTCGGGATATACGTCGTTGCGAAATTCTTCGAACTCCGCGACCAACTCCGGCAGTCCGGCCAGCGACCAACCGAGTTCGCCGCTTTCAAAAGAAACGCCGTCCGACTCTAGCGGCTCGTTCAACGGTTCCAAGCCGAGCGCGAACGTCTTTGCGAACGTCGTCAAAACGTTCTTAAACGATTGAGGAATCGGACGCTGCAATTCTTCTTCGACGCGTTCGATTTCGGCGGCCTTCGCCGGGAAACTCCTCCCGAATTTGAAAATCTCGACGCCGGCGTCGTTATGCGACAAATTGACGACGGTATCGATCAAACATTTTAACGGCGTATTTAACATAACGATTTCCTTAGGGTTAGGACGCGTCGCTCGGCAAGCGAAAACGCGTCGCAAAAGTGAAGACGCGTCGTTCGGCAAGCGAAGACGCGTCGCCAAAAAAACGTCGAGTATATCGGCTATATCGGCGATTTTGACGCCGGTCTTGAGCGACGCGGCGTCAAAAACCGGTTCGCGCTTTACGCCCAACCGTCGACCGTTTTATAGTCGCTCATGCTCTCGAAGTTTTGCAAAACAAGGTTTTCCGGTTTCAGCTCCAGCGTCAAGTCGACAGGACGTAACGCGGAGCGAAGACGGTCGACCGCCTCCTGTTCGTAAACGCCGGGCCGGAAGTAAGCCAGCGTGATGTGCGGGCACAGCGCGTAACCGAGCGGAACGACCTGTTCCAGCGTCGTATAGAGCTTGTCGAGCGCCGCGCAACTCTCCTCGTCCGCCGGTTCCCAACCGACGACGATACTGACGCTAACCATGTTAAACGCCCAAGTCGCCTTCATTTGGATCGGCTTTTTCGGGAGGACGTCGCGGACGAGCGCAAGCGTTTTTTCCGCCGCCTCCGCCATTTTCGCCTGCAGTTCCGGCGTGTTTTCCGGAGCGTTCGCCAAGTCGTGCGCGGTCAAGTGGAACGACTCTTCCGGCAACGGCTCCGCGAGCATCTCGGGCGCGGCGGCGTAAAGTTTGTCCTGAACCGCTTTAAGGGAACGCTTGGTTTCGTCGTCCAACAGGAAAACGACGGTGTTCCCGAAAAACGGCAGGAGTTTGCCGCTCGCGTCGACCTTTTTGACGAGGTTGGCGTTGGTCGTAAAGCCGCCGGTTTGCGGCAGGCTGTCGCTAACGTAATTTTTCAGCGTATTAATCATTGAAACGTCTCCTTAATAAGTCGCCGTTTGTTTGACCGCGGAAGCGCGTCCTCCGCGGCTCGTAAAACACGGACGACGGCCCGAACGAAAAGCGTCGCGCGTTTTTCGCCTTACGTCGCCGTCCCCAACTTATAAAAGCGTTTCGTAAGAGATTTTTGCAAAAAAAAACGCGGATTTTCAAAAAAACGTCAAAATTTTTTCCGCGACGCTTCGCCTCGACGCGCCAATTCCGCTGCAAACGTTTAAACAGACGCGACTTGCGTCCCGTCTCGCCGTCCCAATTTAAAAACCGTTCGATAACGCAAAAAATCAACGCCGTTCGTCGCCGCGCTCGACCGCTCCGCGCCGAAACAGAAAAACGCTCAAAAACAAATAAAATCAAACGGGCGGCGTTTCGGGGTTCGCGTCCTCGCCTTAATCGCTGTCATTAGGACGATTTTTGGCGGCGGCGCGCTTCCTCGGCGGCGTAACGCGCGACGGCGATAAACGACGTCCAAAATGCTTGTTCTTCTTCGTTCACCAAACCTCGCGCCGTTAATTTTGCAAGCCAACTCGCTCCAGCGTTTGCCGCTTCCTCGAAACACGCCGCCGCTTCCGCGTATCGTTCGGCTTCAAAGCGTAACCAACCGAGCCGCAAGAATTGCCATGTTTTGCTAGCGCCGAACGCCTGTTTTTGCGTTATATTTCCGGCGTCGTATTCTCGGGCGACGACGCTGGAATCCCGCCAACGTTCGCAATACGGCAAAACGACGTCGTTAAAGTACGTCTCCACTTCGGTTACGGTTGTTTCAAGTTCTTCTTCCGTTTGGGGAAACGGCCGGCTTTTCCATATGTCGTTATGAATCGCGCCGTTTAATATATTGCAAACTTCTTCCCATTGGGCGCGGTCGCCAATTTCTGGCGGCGGACTGCGGAGAAAATCGAAATGGAATCGAAAACTGAAGTAACAGTACACGTCAAACTCGCGTAGCCTCGAACGGAAAACGCAACAACGCGCCAACGTTTCCCCTTCGCAAATCCACAGCGGCGTTTTCGTTTCCTTTTTAAAACCTTGCGGTTCGAGCGTTTGCGCGATCAACTTTTTGACTCGGCGCGTTAAGGCGTTTTTGAGTCGCGCCGCTTCTTTTTTTGCGTCGTCCGACATTGCGTTTTCTCCTTAAGTCGAGCGTTGAACAAGCGTTCCCGACGCCGCGCCGCGAAACGCTTCAAACGTTAGTATACCGCCGAGCGCAGCCGAAAGCAAGCGAAAAGAAGAAGAAGAGAAAAAAGCGGAGAAAATCGCCGCGCCCTCGCCCGGTCGCGACGCAACGCCCCCGCCTACGCCGCCAAAACGCCGCTCGCGCTCCAACGCTCCGCCGCTTCCCTTCCAAACGCCGGTCGACGCGCCCCCCGACGCCCGAGCGCCAAACGTCGGGTCAAACTCGCGCCCCGCCGACCGAACGCCGCCGTTTTTTCGCTCGCCGACGTTCGAAAAACGCGCCCGGCCCCCCTTTTACGCCGCCGGAAATCGGGTAAAATAGCAAAGTCGGGACGTCGGCGTCCGCGTCGAAGCGGCGCCCCGTTCGTCCCTCCGCCGTCTTGATCGTTTCCCGAGCCGTTTCGGCGACGCGCCCTCGTTTCGTTTCGCGCAACTCCTTCGTTTTTCGACGTTTACCGCTTCCCTTGCGACCGTTCGCAACCGCGTCGTTTCGTCGAATTTCGCTCGACGCCGGCGCCTTCGAAACGCTTCGCCGTTCGCCGCAAGTTCAGAAATTTCGCAACGTTATGCCGTCCTATCAATTCATCGCGTCGCAAGCGGGCCTCGAACGTTACCTCGAAGAAATCGAAAGCGCGACTTGGATCGCCTACGACACCGAGTTCATCTCCGAAGGCCGTTATCAAGCGGAACTTTGCCTCGTTCAGGTCGCGACCGAATTTGGCGACGCGCTCCTCGACCCGTTGAAAATTCCGGACTTGCGCCCGTTTTGGGAACGCCTTTGCCAAGACGGCGCGATCTCCATCGCCCACTCTTGCCGGAGCGAACTCGAATTTTGTTACCGCGCGCTCGGGCGGCTTCCGTCGCGCCTTTTCGACGTTCAGCTCGCGGCGGCGTTCGTCGGGTTCGATTATCCGCTGAATTATAAGTCGTTGGTTCAAGCGACGATAGGCGTTTCGCTCGCGAAGAACGAGACGCGCACCGACTGGTCGCGGCGCCCCCTCACGAGCGGTCAGCTCGACTACGCGCTGCACGACGTTTGCCATTTGAAGCAAATCGCCGACTTTTTGACGCAAAAGCTCGAAGAAACGGGGCGCACCGCTTGGTTTTTGGAGGAAACGCGCGACTTTTGCCGCTCGCTGGAAGCGTCGTTCACCGACGAACATTGGCAAAAGCTGCTCGGCTCGAAACCGTTCACCGGCGACGAAATGGCGATCGTTCGCGAACTTTGGCGTTGGCGACGTCGCAAGGCGCTGAACCGCAACGTCCCGCCGGCCCGCATTTTCCGCGACGACTTAATCGTCGAGCTGGCCAAGCGCAAGACCGGCGACCCGGCGCGCATCGCGGCGATTCGCGGCGTCAACGGTTCCCCCGATTCGACGCTGGTGCAAGAGTTGAGCGCCGCCATCGACGACGCCTTGTCGCTCCCGGCGGAAGAAAAGCCGAAACTTTCGGCGCGCCCGTCCTATCCGCAATACGCGCTGGCGACGCAACTTCTCGGGATTCTCGTCAACCAATATTCGACGCGACGCGGGATTTCGCCGCGCCTCGTCTCGACGACGACCGACGTCCGCCAAGCGATCGCCGCCCGCGAAGGCACGCTCCCGCCGAGCGAAACGCCCCGTCTCCTGACCGGTTGGCGCGCGAAGTTCCTCGACGACTTCATCGGCGACTGCCTCGACGGTCGGTTCGCGATGCGTTTCTCGAACGACCTCGAAAGTTTGCCGCTCCAACTGATCGACCGCCAAGCGTCGCGCCGTTAAAACCGGCAAACACCCTATTTTTTATTCACGTTTGGTAGAATCGATAAAAATTTTGGAAAAATTTGCGGAAAAAAGAGCGGTTTTGCGAGAAACCGTTTGACTTTCCTCAAACGTAGAGTATATTGAAAGTGCGTCTCGCGAAGCCTAGCGTTGTTTTTTCGGAAACAACGACGCTCAAATGAGCGAGATTTTGCTATCGCCGCGCTTGAATTGATTTCGATTGATTCTTGCGCGGTTTTTTTACGGGAACTTTGGTCTTGTCCGAAAATCAATCTTTAAAGAAATATCAAAAACCGGCCTTATCTTATTGCGAACAAGTCGATTTAATGCGACGGCGCGGCCTTAAAATCGACGACGAAGAACGCGCTCGTCAATTTTTGTCTTACGCGAACTACTATCGTTTCAGCGGTTACGCTTTTATCTTCCAAGATAAAATTAACGACGATCTTTTTTTCGACGACGTTTCTTTCGAACAAATTCGCGCGCTTTACGATTTTGACCGCGCGCTCCGTTTACTTGTCGCCGAGGGAGTTTCAACGATTGAAATTTACGCGCGGACTCAAATCGCCCATTATATCGCGACCAAATACGGACCGTTCGGGCATTTGCAAGCCTCTACCTTTCAAAACGCCAATAAGCAATTTATTAAAGAACGCGAATGGCGCAATTGGCTTAAAAAAGCGCGGGACTCGGTTCGTTACGACGGCGTTTGTACCGCGCCCTCGCAACACTTTAAAAAGAGCTATCTCGGCTGGCCCGATCTTCCCATTTGGTTCCTTACCGAAATCCTTAACTTCGGTTCGTTGAATATTTTATTTTCCCTTTTGTTACCCGCCGATCAAAAGAAAATCGCGCGACAATTCAATTTAAACAACGGTTCGACGCTCGCCTCCTGGCTCCGCGTTCTTTGCATCGTTAGAAATATTTGCGCCCATTACGGTCGACTTTGGAACAGGAATCTGCGAACGGTTCCGGAATTTCCGCAAGACCAACGCTGGGACGCTTTACGTTCGAAGGCGGGCAAACCGTTCGCTTTTATAACAATCATTAATTATCTGCTCGCCTGCGTCGGCGAAAAAACCAGCGTCGAGTCGTCTTGGAACGCGCGATTTGCCGAACTTTGGGCGACGCGACCTACGCTCGCCGAAAATAACGAAATCTTTTTCAGCGAGCAAACCGGCTTTCCCGCCGATTGGCAAGACTTAGAATTATGGAAAAATTAGCGAACGCGCTTCGCATTAAAACAGAACTTCAAGCGGGAGCGTCTTCCAATTTCTTGACTTAAACAGGAAGACGTCCCATTTTACCATCCTCGCTCCGCGTCAAGTCGACTTCAAGACGATCCAGTCGCCGAGTCTTGGGAACATTTGCGCGATCGAGAAGAGCAAGCGCGCTTTCCAGGGCGTTACGATCTCCGGGCGGCGTTTTTCGCAGGCCTTCAAAATCTTGTTCGCCAAGTCGCGAGGGTCGATTTTGCCGACTTTAACGCCTCCGCCGGGCATTAACGCCGACTCCGGAATCCCTTCGGCGCGCTTCAACGGGTAAAGACGCGGATTGTCCCGCTTCACCGGGCCCGGGCAGACCAGCAGGACGTGCAGACCGTCCGGCGCCGTTTCGAGTCGCAACTGTTGCGAAAACGCCGCGACCGCGTGCTTCGTCGTCGGATACGCCCCGACCCAACGCGCCGCGCTTTTCGCCGCCAACGACCCGATGTTGACGATATGCCCCTTCGCCTTAATTAGTTGCGGCGCCGCGGCTTGCGAACAGGCGATCGTTCCCAACACGTTCAGCTTCCAAAGGGAGTCGAACTCGTCGAGCGGCGTTTCGAGAATCCGACCGCGATGCGTTCGCCCGGCGGCGTTCACCAGCGCGTCGAGCTTGCCGAACTTCGCGACCGTCTCCTCGACGATTCGCGTCGCGTCCTCCGGTTTCGTTACGTCGGCGACCAACGGCAACACGTCGACGCCGCCGTCGCGCATCGCTTCCGCCGTCGCCTCGACGTCGCCCGCTTCGAGCCCGACGATCGCGACTTGCGCTCCCGCCGCGCCGAACGTCTCCGCGATCACTCGCCCCAAACCGTTCGACCCGCCGGTTACCAACACCGTTTTTCCGCTCCAATATCCCATTTCAACGCTCCTCCGCTCGTCGCGTCGACCGTTCAAAACGCGACGCGCCGCCGTTCCGCTTCCTCGTTTTCGTTATGTTCATCCCGACCGTCCCGCGACGCTTCGCCGAACGCTCGTTCCTTCATTATACCGCCGACGCGCTCGACCGCAACGCCCCCCGCCGCCGCGTTAAATTCGGCGTTTTACGCAAACTAGACAAGGCCGACGTCAACCAATGTCCCCTTCGCCTCGCCGCGCTAAAATTAGACAAGACAAACTTGCTCGGTTGCTCGGTTGCTCGGTTGC
>JAZQAP010000731.1:0-4073 GCA_045545275.1 Thermoguttaceae bacterium
CGCCGATTTCGCCGATTTCGCCGATTTCGCCGATCGCCGCGTTAGGCGCCAAAACCGCGACGGTCGCCGCCGTCCTCAACGCCGACGCGCTCCAACGCCGACGCCCGACGCTTCCCCTTCCCATCCCGCCTATCTCCTCCATTTCCTTTTTTTTCTTCCGCGCGACCGTTTTAATCGTTAAACCGCTTCGGCGCCAACGACGCGATCGCGTCCGCGCCGACGATCTTTTCAAACGCCGTCTTCGTCGATTCCCGACACGTCAACAAAATAACTTGTCTATCTTGCGCAAATTCCGCCAAAACCTTCAACGTCTCCTCGACGCGGGCGTCGTCGAAATTGACGAGCGCGTCGTCCGTTAACAGGGGCAGCGATTCCGCGTTTTCGCAGTATTTGCGCACATGCGCCAACCGCAACGCTAAATACAGTTGTTCGCGCGTTCCGGAACTCAATTCTTTAGGCGTTTTCGCGACGCCGTCTCGTTGAACGGCCTTAAACGAACCGTCTCCGACGTTAGCGACGATTCGCGTATATCGCCCTGCCGTCAACCGCTCGAAAATATCCTCCGCGTCGGCCAAGATTTGCGGACGCTTTTCTTCCTCGCAACGGCGAAGGGAATTTTCCAACGCTTGAAACGCCAACAACCTCGGCGCGTACAATTCGACCGCCTCGCGCAATCCGCTCAACGCCAGTTCGCGTTCGACGGAAAATCGGGACGCGCCCTCTTTTTCCTCCGCGGAGCGAATTTTCGCTCGAATTTCAACTTCTTGCGCCTCCAATCGTTTAACGTCCGCTTCAAGGCTCGCGTCTTCGGCCTCCAAGGCGGCTAATTGCGTTTCCGGCTCGTCGTCTTTCGCGTCGCGCAACGTTTCGAGCCGACGTTCGAACTCGGCGTCGTCGCAATCTTCAAAAACGGCGCGCAACAATTCGGCGGCGGCGACGCGTCGTTCGTCCAATCGCCGCGCTTCTTCGGCGGCCTCGCCGACGCGCAAAAATTCGGCGTCGTTCGTCGCCCCCACCGTCGCGAGCAAAGCGGCTTTTCGCTCGTCGTTCGCGGCGATCGCCTTCCTTTTCGCGACGACGCGCGCCCTCGTTTCGTCCCGATTTCGCGTTTCGTTCCGCCAATCTTTCTCGGCGACCAGCGCGTCTTGCAACCGCTCGGCCCAATCGGAAACCGCGTCTTCCGCTCGAAATCGCCCGTCCGGCGCTCGTTCGACGCCGAGCGCCGCCGCCAACGCTTCGCACTCCGCGTCAAATTCGGCCAACCGATTTTTCCGTTCTTCCAACAAACGGCGCGCCTCGACGATTCGTCGCGCCTCGACGCGCAACGCCGCCCGTTTCTCCAACGTTTCCGCCAATTCGGCGAAAGAATTCGCCGCGCCAACCGACCAAACGTCGCCGAACGGCGCTTCCCCTCCAAGCGCCGTCTCTTCTCCTATCTCTCCCGGCTCTTCCTCCTCGATTTTCCCCAACGCCTCGACGCAAAGAGCGCGGCGACGCGCCGCCAACTCGGCCGCCTTCTCCGCCGTCGCCCGTTCGTCCAGTTCGAAGAATCTAACTCGCGCCTCCGCCTCCGTTCGTCGACGCTCCCGATCCGCCGCCGCTCGTTCCCCTTCGAGCCAACGTTCGACCCGAATCCGCGCTCGTTCCAAAAGGCGTTCGCCGCGACGCGCCGCCGCCGTCGCCCGTTCCGCTCGTTCCGCCAACGCGCCCGCGCCGCCGACGCCGCCGTCGTCTCCCTTCTCGTCCCCGACCGTCCAGCCGACAAACTCGGTCAATTCGACAATCCCATCCGAACCGTTAAATTCGGTTAATTCGTCCAACTCCCTTCCCGTTCGCTCGACGTCGTCCGCCTTCAACCAACGCGCCGCCGTTTCCTCCGTCTCCCTCAACGCGCTTTCCAAACGCCGCGCTTCCGCTCGCCATTCGTCCGCTCGCCGCTCCGTTTCCCGACGCGACGTTCGCCAAACGTCCCAAAGCGCCCGCCATTCCCGTCCTTCGGCAAGGGAAAAATCGCTCCTCAACGGAACTCCGGCGCGCCGCCAAAGCTCGACCGCCCGCCGCCGCGCCTCTTCCGCCGCCTCGACGGCCCGACGCGCCCGCTCCTCGACCGCCTCCGCCGCCTTCGCCTTGCGCGCTCGTTCGTCGCGCGCCGTTTCCCATTCGGCGAGCGACTTCGCGTTTTCGCAACGATAATCGGCGACCGCGTCCGCCTCCGCCGCGACCCGTTCAAACGCCGCGAACGCCGCTTCCATCGGTTCTTCCGCCTTTTCTTTATTTCTTTCTCCTTCCTTTTTCTCCTCTTTTTCCCCGTCGACCGCAAAAGCGCTCGCCGCCCAACGCGTTTTCAAATCGCGCCAACGTTCGTCGCGCTCGCGACGCAACCGCGCCAACTCGTCCGCCGACGCCTCCCAGTCGGTCGACGCGCTCAATCGTTCGTCGAGTCGCGCCAACTCCTCCGCGAGTCGCCTCCCTTCTTCGCGCGCCGCGTCCCTTTCTTTCTCGGCGGCCGCGCTCGTTCGTTCCAACGCCTCCAGCGTCGCCTCCAAAGGAGCGTCGACGGTCGCCAGCGTCGCGATCAATCCCGCGACGTCCCCTTCGACGCCCCGTTTTTCGCCTTCCGCGTCTCTTACCTCATTCCCCTCTTTCAACTCGTTTATTTCTTTTGCGCTATCTTCGCCTTTCGCCGTTTCGCAGGCCGCCGCGATCAGCCGCCGCGCCGTCTTTGCTTCTTCGCGGCGCGACGCGTCGAGCGCCGCCGCGTCCTTCGCCAACCGCTCGACGGCGGCGCGCAACGTCCCAAACGCTCCCTCGGCGCGACGATAATCGGCGACGTCGACGCTCCGATTCCCTTCGCCGAACTCCTCGACGCGCTCCGCCGCCGCTCGCCGCGCTTCCCGGTCGAGCGCGTCGAGTTCGCCGAGCCGGTCGCGACGCATCTTCGCCGCCGTTCGCGCCTCTTCGGCGATCTTGCGCTCCTCGTCGGCGCCCCGTCGCGCTCGTTCGAGCGTCTTTTCCAACGCGACGTCGGAAACCGCCGCGACGTCCCAAAGTCGGCTCGGGTCGACGCCCGCCTCCGGGGCGCGACGCTCCAACGCCTCCGCGTCGCGCCGCAATCGCGCCTCTTCGCCCGGGAGCGCGTCCCGTTCCCGCGCGATCTCCTCGACTCGCCGGAACGCTCGTTGAATCCGCGCCTTTTCGGCGACGAACGCCGGTCGCAACTCGATCCGCTCCAAGCGAGTCCGTGTCGCGTCCAAATTTTCGTTCAACTCCGCCAACTCGGCTTGCAAACGCTCGTTCGTTTCGGAAAGCGCGTTCCATTCGGTCGCGCCGCCGCTCGGAAACGCCGCCAAGCGCTCCGGAGCAAAAGGCGACGCCGCGAGAAACGCCGCCGCCTCGCGCTCGGCCGCCTCCGCCTCCTCGAACCGTTTTCGAGCGTTTTTCAACCGTTCCCAATATCGCCGCCGCTCGTCGTTGACGCGTCGCCGCTCTCGAATCTCCGCCAACGCTTGCGCGATCGCCGCCCGTTCCTTCGTCGCCTCGACGTATTCCCGAGTCGACGGCGCCGTCTTCTTGCGCTCCTTGTCGAGTTCGTTCAGTCGCCGAATCGCCGCGTTGATTTTCGGCTTCGACGCGCGAGAATCGGCGTTAAAAAACGCGTCGAGTTCCTTTTTTAACGATTTTTTCGTTTCGTTGAAGAGGTTCGCGCCGCCGAGCCCGATCCCGTAAATCAGCTCCGAAAGGCCGCTTTCCGCCAGCAACTTTTCACCTTGCGCCAAATCCTCGTATGAAAATCCGAAATACGACGCGAAAAAACGCCGATTCGCGCCGTTCAGCAGACGGTAAAACGCCGCTTCGTCGAGCGGCGCGTCGACGCCGGTCGACGCGTCGCGCAACGTCGCCTCAAACGTCGACCGACGCCGAGCCTCGCCGAGCTTCCAACTCCGCTCGAGTCGTCCGACGCGTCCGTCGTCGAGCCGAAAGGTCGCTTTGCCGCTCAACGTCGTCGCGCCGACGCCGGAAAAGAACCGTTCGCCGCCGCCGCTCGGAACGTCGAAAAGAAGATTGCGAAGTCG
>JAZQAP010000732.1:0-4609 GCA_045545275.1 Thermoguttaceae bacterium
CATATTAAAGTCGACGCGGTTTATCTAACCGACAAAGTCGACGAGCCGGTCGCGAACGCGCTGACGATTTCTGAGACCGACGCGCCGTTTGCGTACAACCCGATGATTTTCGGGCACTTCGTCGAGCATTTCCATCGCCAAGTTTACGGCGGTATTTTCGAGCCGGGGTCGCCCCTCGCCGACGAAAACGGCTTCCGCAAGGACGTCGTCGCGGCGATGAAGGAAGTCCGCGTTCCGATCGTTCGCTGGCCGGGCGGCTGCTTCGTTTCGGCTTATCATTGGCTCGACGGCGTCGGGCCGGATCGCGAGCCGACTTACGACAAGGCTTGGCACGTCGAAGATTCGAACGCGTTCGGGACGGCGGAGTTCGTCCGCTGGTGCCGCGAAATCGGCGCGGAACCGTTCATTTGCACCAACGCCGGAACCGGAACGCCGGAGGAAATGAGCGATTGGGTCGAATATTGCAACCTGAATATCGGGCGATACGGCCGAATGCGCCAAAAACACGGGTGCGCGGAGCCGTTCGGCGTCAAATATTGGAGCGTCGGGAACGAAAACTGGGGCCGACACGAGATGGGCGCGAAAACGGTCGGCGAGTGGGGCCCGTTCGTTCGCGAGTCCGGCAAGCTGATGCTCAACACCGACCCGAACATTAAACTCTTCGCCGCCGCGCTCCCGGACGAAGGTTGGACGCTTCCGCTCCTCAAAGAAGCGGGGTACCTCCTCGATTACGTTTCGATTCACGGGTACTGGGACTTCTTGGCACACGTCGACAATCCGGCGCCTTACCTCGACTGCATGCTCCGCACCGAGCGACCGGAGGCCGACATTCGCCGCACGATCGACGTCCTGGAACGCGTCGGAATGCGCGGGCGCGTCAAAATCGCCTTCGACGAATGGAACCTCCGCGGCTGGCACCACCCGGGGCACGGGAGCCCGAAAATGGACGTCGCGGCCCGCGATAAGAACGATAAAAACTCGACTTACACGATGGCCGACGCGCTCTTTTCGGCGTGTTTCCTCAACTCCTGCCTGCGGTACGGTCGCGACGTCGAAATCGCCTGCTTTTCGCCGATGATCAACACCCGCGGCGGGCTTTACGTTCATAAAGACGGAATCGTGCGCCGCTCGACCTTTTACGTCTTCAAGATGTATACGAACGAGCTGGAAAAGAACGTCGTTCCGACGCGAATCGACGCCGAGCGTTTGGCGCACAAGAATCAAACGACGCCCCTTTGGGACGCCGCGCTGACCTGCGACGACGCGCAAAAGAACTTCGCGCTGGCGGTCGTCAACAAAGACCCGAAAGAAAGCGTCGCGATTTCGGTCGAGGGGCTCCCGGCGTCGGCGGTCGAAGCCGGTAAAATCGACGCGACCGTTTTAAGCGGTTCGTCGCCGGACGATTACAACGACGTCGGGCGCGAAAACAACGTCGTTCCGCGCAAAACGACGCTCAACATTGAAGACGGGCGCGTTCAAATTCCGGCGTGTTCGCTGTCGATTATCCGCTGGACGGTCGAGTAACGGCGCGTCGGCGGATAAATTGAACGACGAAACGGAGAAACGGCGATGAAAAAACGGCAAACTTTCTCTAATTTGCCGGCGGCGTTCGTCGCGGCGGCGGTTGGGGACGTCGGGCGATAAGTCGAGCGGCGCGACGGGCGGCGTTCGCAGCGCAAGGAAAAACGAGCGTTTAACAAAAACGGAGAAACGGCAATGAAAAAACGGCAAACTTTCCTTAATTTAACGGCGGCGCTCGTCGCGACGGCGATTTCGACCGCTTCCGCGCTCTCCGTTTCGACGGCGGCGCAAGTCGCGCAAGGGGCGCAGAACGGGCAAAACGGCGAAGCGGCGCAAGTCGCGGAAAACGCGCAAAATCCGCAAGACGGCGCCGATTTTAACGCCGATTCGGTTCCGGCGGCGTTTTACGTCGCGAAAAACGGGAACGACGCTTGGTCGGGGAAACTCGCGACGCCGAACGACGCCGGGACGGACGGGCCCTTCGCGACGTTGGAACGGGCCCGGGACGCGGTTCGAGCGTTGAAAAAGGAAACGCCGGACGCCGGGCCGCTCGCGGTCGAGGTGAAAGCGGGCGTTTACGAGTTGGCGCGACCGCTCGAATTGACCGCGGAAGACGGCGGCGCGTCGCCGGAACGTCGAATCGTTTGGCGCGCGGCGCCGGGCGAGCGCGTCCAACTTTGCGGCGGGCGCTACCTGACCGGGGCGCAAAAGCTCGACGACGCGGCGATTCTCGGGCGGTTGAAGGCGGACGTTCGCGATAAAATCGTTAAAATCGACTTAAAATCGCAAGGAATCGCCTACCTCGGAACCGCCGCGGACGGGCCGGAACTCTTTTTCCAAGGGGAGCCGACCCAAATCGCCCGTTACCCGAACGACGGCTTCATGAAGATTACCGAACTCGTCGCCGAGGGAACGACGCCGGTCGATATTCGCGGAACGAAGGGGATCGCCGAAGGCAAATTCCGCTTCGACGACGAAACGCCGACGCGCTGGGGCGCCGAAAAGGACGTTTGGGTCGACGGTTACTGGTTCTGGGACTGGGCGCAGCAAAAACAGCGGGTCGTTTCGCTCGACGCGGCGACGAAAACGGCGACGCTCGCCGAGCCTTGGCATATTTACGGTTACCGCGTCGGGCAATGGTTTTACGCGTTCAACGTCTTGGCGGAACTCGACGCGCCGGGCGAATATTATATCGACCGCGAAACCGGCGTCCTCTATTTTTACCCGGGGAACGAAAATTGGGCCGACGGCGATTTCCTCTTGACGGGAACGAAAGCGGTCGTTACCGGGGGCGGCGTCGCGAACTTGACCCTTCGCGGGTTCGAAATTCTCGGCTCGCGCGGCGACGGAATCACTATCGGCGGCGCGACGGCGCTTTCGGTCGAGAACTGCGATATTTCGAACGTCGGCGGAACCGGGATTTACCTCGCGGGTTATCGTTGCTCGGTGAGCGGGTGCGAACTTTGGAACCTCGGGCGCGCCGGGATTATCGTCGACGGCGGCGACCGCAAGACGCTTGCGCCGGGGGAAAACCGCGTCGTCGAAAATTACGTCCGCGATTACGCTCGGATTCAACGGGTGTACGCGCCGGGGATCACGACGAACGGCGTCGGGAACTATATAGCGCATAATCTTGTCGAAAACGCCCCGCATATGGGGATGGGGTTCGGCGGGAACGAACACGTTATCGAGTTCAACGAAATCGCGAACGTTTGTTACGAGTCGAACGACGCCGGGGCGATTTACACCGGGCGAAACTGGACGATGCGCGGCAACGTGTTGCGTCATAACTACTTGCACGACATAACCGGCTTCGAGAACCGCGGTTGCGTCGGGATGTATCTCGACGATATGTTCTCGTCGGCGGAAATGCGCGGGAACCTGTTCGTCAACGTTACCCGAGCGGCGTTCATCGGGGGCGGGCGCGACTCGAAAATCGTCGACAACGTTTTCATCGACTGCCGCCCGGCGCTTCACGTCGACGCGCGGGCGCTCGGCTGGTGCGCCGATCACGCCGACGGTTGGATTAAAGAGGCGCGAGAAAAGGGGACGATTTCCGGAATCGAGTTCGACGAGCCGCCCTATTCGACGCGCTATCCGGAGCTTGCGTCGATCTTCGACGAAGGGAAGACGCCGAAAGCGCCGGAGGGGAACCTGATCGCCGGAAATATTTGCGTCGGCGGGACTTGGGACGTTAACCGAGAAGGCCAATGGCAAGGCGCGACCGTCGAGGAGAAGGCGCGACCCTACCTGAAAATGGAGCGAAATTACGTCGGCGCCGATCCCGGTTTCGTCGACGCGGCGGCGGGCGACTATCGACTCCGCGACGATTCGCCGCTCTTGAAAGACGGCTTCAAGTCGCTTCCAACGGAGAAAATGGGGCTCCAAACGGAGCGAATGAAGGCGAAAGCCGCGAAACGCCGAGCGCGTCAAAAGTAACCGGAACGCGCCGAGCGCCGTCGACCGACGTTGAATCGGGCGTTTTAGACAAGGCGCGCAAATTGGATGTTTGACGCAAGAGACGTAAGTCGGGCGTCTTAGTTAAGGCGCGCAAACGGGCGTTTGACGCAAGAAGCGCAAGTCGGGCGGCGTTCGAAGCGTCGCCTAACGCTCAAACCGCCGTCGAGTTTGCAATCTCGGCGGCGGTTTGGGCGTTTTAGCGAAAATCGGGAAGCGACGGCGGCGCGTCGCGGCGTTTACAGGTTAATATCTTCGCTTGCGGGTAAGGCCCCCGCCAGCGGTCGCAGCGAACGCTTCCCAACTCCGGCGACCAAAGGCGGCGAAACCCGAAACCGGTCGGTTGGTTCTCGCAAACGCGTTCGACGAAAACGTCGGCGACGAAAATCTTGCCCGCGTCTTCGGCCAAGACGAAAATGGGAACGTCGCCGAGTTTTTCTTCGACGAACCAATACCTTACGACCTTAAAAGGTTTCTTTTTTTCTAAGTCCATATAGCGCAGTTCCGCTTTTTCTTTGTCGAGCGCGTCGAGAAGCGTCGTCGGGTGAAAAAGAACGACGTCGGGGTTCTCCGGGGAAACGACCGGCAAAAATTCGCCGTTCGGTTCGAGAAGATCGCGCAAAACGTCCGC
>JAZQAP010000733.1:0-1663 GCA_045545275.1 Thermoguttaceae bacterium
CGCAAACACGGGCGGTCGACAGGCTCTTACGAACGGTTCGCTCAGCTGATCGCGCCGCCGCTCTTGGCGCGTTTTCACGGTCGCGCCGCCGAGTCGATAACGCGGGCCGACTTGCGCCTTGTCCAAGACGACTTGGTCGCGCGCGGCTTGGCCCGCTCGACGGTCAACGACCGAATCGGCTACGCGAAACAGATTTTCAAATGGGGCGCGGAAAACGATCTGCTCCCGCCGGAAACTTACGCCCGCGTCGCGTCGCTCAAACCGCTTGTCGCCCCAATATCGGCAAAATCGTCCCGCTTGTCGCTCGCAAAGCGGCAAGGGTTCCGCGCAAGGTCGTCGTCCCAAGCGTCAGCCCGCGAAACGTCGCGACCGCCGCCTTTCCGGAGCTTGCAAGTTCCGCAAACGAAAAAGCGTCCGCCGCCGCGACGCCCTCCGCCGTCGAAAGCAAACCGCGTTGAAACTCCGAAAGCCCGCCGTCCGCCGTCGCGACCGCCGCGAGCAAAGTCGCGAACTGCCCCGAAAGTTGCGAAACGCCGTCGACCGTCTTGCCGAACGCTTCGTTCGCCGCTTTCTTTTGTTCTTCCAGCGTTCGGGAGGTCGCCTTTTCTTGTTCTTCAAGCGCTCGGGCGGTCGCTTTTTCTTGCTCTTCGAGCGCTCGGTTCGCCTCGTTCGCTCGACAAACTCTCCGGCGCGGTTGTAAATATTGCCGAACTCGTCCGAATACGCGCCCATCGCGAGGAGCGCGTTCGAGACGCCGGAAGCGAACCCGCCTTGAAACGTCCGAACGCGCCCGAGTTCGTCGACGTACAAGCCGAGCTTAATTTGCGCCGTCGAAAGCCCTTCGACGCATTGACCGAGCGAGTTTGTTAAGAGTTTGTTCGCGTCGTAAGTCAAGCCGAGTCGGCGTTGCGTCGTCGTCAGCGACGCGTTGAGTCGTTCGACGCTTCGAGTAAGTTTGACGTCGAGATCGGACGCGTCGGCTTTGAACTTAACGCCGACGTCGATATATCCGGCCATTCGCCTTGCTCCCCGTCTTTTTCCGTTCCGTTTTCAAGGATTCGCGCTTTTGTTTCGGCGACGCGGCGTTCCCATTCTTCGCCGAAAATCGACGCGACGTAAAAGCAAACGGCGGCGACGACAAACAACGGCGCCGCGATTAAGAGCGGAACCCCTATTTTCGTCGGGTCGCCCAAACAAGCGAGGATCGTAAAACAGCCGAGACCGCCGATTCCGACGCCGTTCCCAAACGCTTGCCGCGACTGTTTTTCCGCGTCGGCTCGCGTTTGTCCGACTTCCGCGACCGCCGCCCGTTCGGCGTATTCGTCGAGGACGTCCGCCGCCGTTCGACGTTCGCCGTCGACGCTAACCGGCGCCGACGCGTCGACCGCTCCGGCGCGCCAATCCGCCGCCAAGTCGTCGAACGTTCCGACGACGAGCCCGCCGTCGCGCCGTTGGTAAGCGACCCGATATTCCAATTCGCCCGCTTGCGTTTCGTTTCCGTTCGCCCCGTTCGCTCCGCTCGCCCCGTTCATTGTTCGCACCCTTCGTCGTTTCGCGTTAAGTCCAACCAAGTCCAAGAGAAACGCCGCCCGAATCGGCGCCCGCTCCCCCTCTTTATTGTACGCGAAAGCAAGCCGCGCCGCAACCGTTCGACGGCGGAAAA
>JAZQAP010000734.1:0-4038 GCA_045545275.1 Thermoguttaceae bacterium
CTAATTTAACGTCGGGCCGCCATTTCGCGTCCTGCCTATTTTGCCTAACGCCGCCGTTTTACGCTCGTATTTTACCGCCGCGATAAAATTAGCCTTCCCAAACGCGAAAATTTTCGTCTTTCGCCCTTACTTTCCATACCTCGTTGAGACATTTTTACAGAAAATGTCAAAAAGAACGTAAAAGAGGCGCGCCCCCCGCTTGACGCCGAGCCGATCGCGGTTATATTGTACAAAGAAAACTTGGTTAACAGCGTTACCCGCCGGTCGCCCTAATTCAAGCGACGCGGCAAAATTAGGATAAAATCGGTAAAAATTGCCTTTTTCGTCCGGATTTTTTCGTCGCCAAGCGGCTTTTTAACGTAATTCCTTACACGCGCCCCGTCGACGGCCTCGCCGCCGCCCGCCGTTTCGCCCTTAGGAGAAGAAAATGGACGTTTTCCAAATGATCGCGAACGCGTTGGCCGACCGCTACGGTCTCGACGCTTCCGAAATCGCCCCCGAAACGGAACTTATCTCGATCGGCGTCGACTCGCTCGACGCGGCGGAACTCTTGATGGAACTCGAAGAAAAAATCGGCGTCGAAATCGAACCGACGAAAAAACTGTCGACGATTAAAGACGTCGTCGCGACGGTCGAAGCGGCGCAAAACGAATCGTTCTAAACGCCGCGTTCGTCGCAAGTTAAGCAATTTCTATTGCCCCCGACAACAAACGCGAGGCCGCGCGCCTTCACGTCGAAATATCATATAGAAAGGACGAAATGAATCGTCGAGTCGTAGTTACCGGAATGGGCGCCGTAACGCCGGTCGGAATTGGCGTCGAGAAATTTTGGGCGAACCTTAACGCCGGCGTTTGCGGAATCGGCCCGATCTCTCGCTTCGACGCGTCGCGCGTCAAGTCGAGTCTCGCCGGGGAAGTCCAAAACTTCGACCCGCTCGACTGGCTGGAAAAAGCGGAAGTCGGCAAAATGGATCGTTGCGCGCAGTTCGCGGTCGCGGCGGCGGCGGAAGCGGTCGAATCGAGCGGCGTTCTCGGAACGTTCGATCCCAACCGAGCGGCGGTTTATCTCGGCTCCGGAATCGGCGGCTTCGAAACGAACGAAGCGAACTGCTTCAAACTTTTCGACAAAGGCCCGCGCCGCGTCTCCCCGTTCTTTGTCCCGATGATGATCGCGAACATGCCGGCGGGTCTCCTCGCGATTCGTTACGACTTCCGCGGCGCCGCGCTCCCGGCGGTTACCGCTTGCGCGTCCGGTTCTAACGCGATCGGCGAAGCGGTTCGCGCGATTCGCCACGGTTACGCCGACGTCGCGCTGACCGGCGGAACGGAGGCGCCGATCGTCGAAGTCGGCGTCGCGGGTTTCAACTCGATGAAAGCGCTCTCGACCGCCGAAGACCCGAACGCCGCGTCGCTGCCGTTCGACGCTCGCCGTTGCGGTTTCGTTATCGCCGAAGGCGCCGGCGTCCTCGTTTTGGAGGAATACGAACGCGCTAAGAATCGCGGCGCCAACATTTACGGCGAAATCGTCGGTTACGGTTCGACGTGCGACGCCTACCACATGACCGCGCCGCGTCCGGACGCCGACGGCGCCGCTCGAGCGGTCGTCGAAGCCCTCCGCGAAGCCGCTTGGCAAGCGGGCGAAAGCGTTTACGTCAACGCGCACGGCACCGGCACGCACCTCAACGACATCGCCGAAACTCGGGCCCTCAAAATCGCGTTCGGCGAAGACGAAGCGCGCCGCCTCGCGATCAGTTCGACGAAATCCGCGACCGGACACATGCTCGGCGCCGCCGGAGCCGTCGAGGCGATCGTCTGCTTGAAAGCGCTGGCCGAAAACGTCGCGCCGCCGACGCTTAACCTTCTCGAACCTGATCCGGAATGCGACCTCGACTACATTCCGTCGACGAAGCGCGAAGCGAAATTCGACCTCGCGATTTCGAACTCGTTCGGTTTCGGCGGACACAACGCTTGCCTCGCGTTCCGTCGCGTCGCCGACTGAACCGAACCGCCCCTTTTGCGACGCGACGACGGAACGCCGCGTCTTAACACGTTACGTCCAAGGTTTTAAAGCCGAAAGTCGGCAAGGAGTCGCGCCCGATGGAAGTCGTCGACGTCGAACGTTTTTTACCGCATCGCAAACCGATGTTGTTATTGGATTCCGCGTCGTTGGACGGCGACGTCGCGCGCGGCAAGTTGCAAATTACCGGCGACGAATGGTTTGTCCAAGGGCACTTTCCCGGTCATCCGGTCGTTCCCGGCGTCATTTTATGCGAAGCGCTCGCGCAAACGACGGCGTTTCTCCTCGCGAACGGCGTTCCGGAAAACAAAACGCCTTATTTGGTCGGGCTTAACAACGTTCGGTTTAAGCGTCCGGTCGAACCCGGCGACGTTTTCGAAACCGCGTGTAAAGTCGACCGAATCAAACCGCCTTTTTATTTCACGACTTGCGAAGGTTTCGTCGGCGGAAAACAATGCGTCAAAGCGGAGCTTTCGTTCGCGTTAATCGAGAAAAAAGACGACGCGCCGTCCAAAACCGACGCTTCGGAACCCGCGTAATTCAGTCGTTTACCAACGGCGAAGCGTCGACTTTAACGACGGTTCGCCGTTTTTATTTCCAAGCCGCGCTCAACGCTCGACT
This sequence comes from Thermoguttaceae bacterium, assembly GCA_045545275.1. Classification (GTDB taxonomy): domain Bacteria; phylum Planctomycetota; class Planctomycetia; order Pirellulales; family Thermoguttaceae; genus RUG369. The sequence continues at coordinate 2,638 of JAZQAP010000734.1, forward strand.
TGCCTTTCCTCCCCCCCTTGCGTCGCCGACGCGCACCTCAAAAACCGCGTTTTAGCGACGCGCGAACATTGCGTTAAAGGCAAAAATGACCGCGCTAAACCAAGAACACCCGAAAACTTACGACTCGGCCCCGATTCGACGACAATTCGAAGCGGAGTTCGATTTTTTAAACGTCTTCGAGCGCAACGCTCGCCGCTTCGCCAACAAACCGGCCCTTAGCGACCCGCCGACCGGGCGCGTTTGGACTTACGCCGAACTGAACGCCGAAGCCAACCGTTTAGCCGCCGCGCTTTACGCCGACGGCGTTCGCAAAGGCGACGTCGTTTCGGTCGGTCTTTACAACGGCGCGGAGTTCGTTTTCGCTTACATAGCGTCGCAAAAAATCGGCGCGATCTTTAATCCGCTCAACTACAACTGGTCGCCGAACGAAATCGCTTACGCGTTCGACGACAGCCGTCCGAAAATCTTCGTCTTCGACGCGGAAATGGAGTCGGTCGTCGCGAAAGCGCTGCAGACGGCGGCGTTTCCCCCGACGAAAACGGTTCGCGTCGGCGTTCCGGAAAACGTTCAAATCGAATGCGTTGCGTTCGACGATTACGTCGCGCCGTTCGCCGACGCCGACGCGCCGCCGAAACCGGAAGACGTTTCGATTTTCGACGAAATCGCCCGCCTCTACACGTCCGGCACGACCGGCCGCTCGAAGGGCGTTCCGATCAACCGAATGAACGAGGTGATGTCGGCGCACGAAGTCGCGATGCGCTATCCTATTTTCTCGGACGACGTTACAATCAACACGACGCCTTGGTTCCATCGCGGCGGTTTTCACGGCGGTATGACGCCGACCCTTTATCTCGGCGGCGAAATCGTTATTTTACGGCAATTTAACCCGTCTACTTGCCTTAAATGCGTTCAAAAGCGGAAGGTTACGATTCTGCTCGGCGTTCCGTCGGCGATGACGATGGTCGCGCGCAAACAGGAAAAAGCGCACGCCGACGTCAAATCGCTCCGCCTCCTCGTGATGATGGGAAGCGACCTCGAACGCGCCGTTTACCGCTATCTGCAAGGCGTTTTTGCAAAGATCGACTTCATCAATAGTTACGGCACGACGGAATCGTTCCTGAACACTTTCCTCGACTCGAAAGACCTGCCGGAAAAAGCCGGGACGGCCGGGCGCGCCGCTTACGACGACGACGTGATTCTCGTCGAGCCGATCGAAGACGGTTGGGGCTCGCCCGACAATTTGACGCCGAAAGACGGCAAAACGCTCGGCGAAGTGATCGTCCGTTGCAACTCGAAAACGGCTTACGGCTATTTCAACAAACCGGAGGAGACCGCGCGCAAGTTCAAGAACGGCTACCTTTACACCGGCGACCTCGCGATTTGGGACGAGAACGAATACGT
>JAZQAP010000735.1:0-3373 GCA_045545275.1 Thermoguttaceae bacterium
CCGAAGTCGTCGACCGGGAGAACGTAAGCGGCGCGGGCGCGCGGCGATTCGTCGTCAAAGAAGAGGAAGAACCCGGCCGGAGCGTCGAGATCGAGCGCTTCGACGGCGCCGCCGAACGGGGTCGCGCGCATCGCGGCCAACGGACGGAACGGAACGCCGCTCGTTTGTTGGAAGAAGGTCGCGAGATCGTTTTCGAAACGACGCAGCGACGGCGTTCGTCCGATAAACGCGGCGTCGACCGGGCGCGGAAACGTTTTCGGCGTCGTTCGCGGCGGTTTGGGCGGACGCGGGGGAGCGTCGGGGCGCGGCGCGTTCGGCGGCGTCGGCGGAGCCGGTTTTTGCGGGGACGAGGTCAAAAACTTGGCGACGTCGAACGCCCAATCGAGCGACGCGGGGCGTTTCGGCGCCGGTTTCGGGCGCGGCGGCGCGGGCGGCGTCGGCGGAGCCGATTGAGCGAACGCGAAAAACGGCGTCGCGGCGAAGAAAAGAACGGCGAGCGACGACGCGGCGCGGCGGCGTCGGACTCCGCGGCGTCGGCGAAAAACGGACGCGAACGGCGGCGAAAACGGCATAACGACCTCTTGTTTAAAAGGGTGAACGACGACGCGCTCGTCGAAAACGGACGAACGAAAAATTGTCGACAATATTATTAATATTATTGTTCGCGGCGGCGCGAAAAAATCAAGTCGAACGGTAAATTTTTTAACGTTTTTCTTGCGAAGGCGGCGCGCCGTTTGATTTTTCGATTATCGTTTCTAGGCGTTCGTCGTTAATTGGGAGCGACCGACGGCGAAACGACGACCTTATCTTAAGAAACGCGGCGTTCGACGTCAATATGAATAACGAACGGACGCCGCGTCGACCTTGGACGAAGTTAAGACGATTATTGCCAACGGATTAGGTAAACGCCGGAACGCGGCGCGTCGAGCTTGAGAACGCCGTCCGTATAATCGATTTTGCGTTCGAGCGCGGCGTTTTCGTAATCGATTTGAAGAACGCTAACCGAACCGCTTGCTGGAACGCCGGAAAGCGCGATTTCAAGCGGGGCGTCGGTCGCGTCGTTTTTGAAAAACGAGACGAGAAGGCGTTTTTCGGCGTTTCCGTTCGAACCGTCGCCGCCGATTCCGCCGAGGAGCGCGACCGAGCCGCCGCCGTCGACCGTCGCGACGCGATTCGGGGAAAGTTTCGCCAATTCGCCGAACGCGACCATCGAGTAATACGTCTTGCGCGGTTCGCCGTAAGGGTCGAAAAGACCCCAGTTATGCAAGCCGTACGCGTAATAATTCGACATGTCGAGCGGGCCGTCTTGCCAACGCGACATAACGAAACAGTTGAAGCCCGCGGCGTCGGCGCCGTGCAGGCCCTCTTCGGACGTTGAAAATTCGCGTTTCCGCGCTGCGCCGCCCTTCGTCCCGTGCACTTCGTCCCAACCGATCGGGAAGTAATGCCATTCGTTGAGATGAAGTTCCGCGTTCGGGAAACCTTTGTCGTCCAAGAGCTTGCGCATCGCGAACGGCGGGTCGAGCACGTCCGACGGGCCCTTGGCGTAACAGTGCCAAGAAACGAAGTCGAGCGGCGCGTCGTTCGCTTTGCAGACGTCGGCGAGCCAACCGATAAGTTTCGGATCGGCGTGAGTTAGGGCCGGGCCGCCGATCTTGATCGTCGGGAACTCGGCGCGAAGTCGCTTGGCGACGACGACGTAAAATTGGCAGTACGACGCCCAGTCCGGGTCGTCCCACATTTGCGGAACGAGGTTCGGTTCGTTCCAAATCTCCCAATATTGGAGGTTCCATTCGCGACCGTTCGCCCAACCGGCGTTGTAATGGCGGACGATCGCGGCGCAAATTTCGGCGTATTGTTCGGCGTTCGGCTTCTTCGCGAAGTAGCCGCGCGGCGCGTGTTCGATGCTCGTCCCGAGACGGTAAATTGGTTGCGCGCCGCCTCTTAGAATCGCTTCGATATAGTCGTCGGTCGCGTCGAAAAAGTAATTTTTCGGGTCGGCGGGGTCGGCGTCGAGATTGCCGAAAATTTGGTGGACGTCGACGAGACGCAAACCGTTGTTGTCCCAAGGCGCGTCGTGCAGGCGAACGGTCGAAAAGCGGCAGGCTTCGGCGACCGGCTGGTCGTCTTGGAGACGTTGGTAGGAAAGGCGCGTCCAAAGGTTGACGCCGTTGAGCGGTTTGATTGTTCCGACGGTTTTCGAAAAATCAACGGCGTATTTCGGCGCGGCGTCGGAGGCGGCGTCCGGAGCGTTTTGCGCGGAAACGGGGGCGCCGACGGCGAACGTCGCGACCAAGGCGGCGGCGACGAGCGCGGCGGAAAGTTTGAAAAAACGCGACGTTTTCATAAAATCAAAAACTCCTTGAAAATAAGGGGAGAACGGAAGAAACGGGAAAACGAAAGGAAAACGGGCGCGCCGTTCGAGGAACCGAGACGGCGGCGCCGGAAGGGGAAAAATGTTAAAAGCGTTAAAATGTTAAAAACGTTAAAAACGACGACGTTAACAAGCGTTGCTAAGCGGCGTTAGCAAACGCGGATAAAGTCGACTTTGAGGATGCGCGCCAAAATTTCGAGTCGGTCGGCGATATGACCGACGCCGATGGCGCAGTGGTGGGCCGGGCCGCGTCGCGACCAAGCGTCGACGAACTCGCGGGCGCCGGTCGAGAAGCGATAACGGCTGTTCGCGTTCCCGATTTCGAGGATCGGGCCTTCCTCCGAAAACCCTTGCGCGACAAGGAGTTTCACATTGCCGTCCGGCGCGTCGACGACCGAAAGCAACGTCGCCGGGCCCGCTTGAACCGACGTTTCGACGCTAAGACCGGCGCCGACTTTCCCGTGATAAACTTCGAGCGGTTTGATTTTCGTTTTTCCGTTCGCAATTTTCGGGTGGCAGGGGCCGTCGTGCCCGAGGAGAACGACGTCGTCGTCGAAGTCGAGCGCGTAAAATTCGGAGAACGCGCCGCCGACGCCGAAGGAGTCGAGGATTTTCATCGCCAAGACGTTTTTCACCTCGTATTCGCCCGCGACCGGGACGCCGCGCGCCGTCAACATCGAGTTGCCGACGATGACCGACGCGATCAGGTCTTCGTAACGCTCGTCGCCGTGCCCGTTGTAGAAGTAAGCGAGCGCGTCTAAGTCGAAGTCGGAAACGAACTTATCGAGCGCGACCGACGTGCGGGCGGCGCGGCGCAGCTCGAAGTCGACGCAGTCGGGGCGAACGTCGAACTCGTCCCAAATTTCGGCGACGCGCTTGTCGATTTCCGCTTCGGAGACTTGCTCGCGGCGTTCGAGGACTTCGCCGAACTCGCGAATTTCGAAGTGCGGGCCGAGTTGCGCGGAGAGGCGGGTCAGGTCGGAGTAAATGTCGAGCATG
>JAZQAP010000736.1:0-2341 GCA_045545275.1 Thermoguttaceae bacterium
AATATTTTTCCAACAAAAAACGCAAAACGCCCCTTCGACGTTTTGCGTTTTTTTACGCCCCGACGTTTCGCCCCGAAACCGCCAAAGTCCGCCGCTCTTTCCTCGCTTTCTTCGCTTTCCCATTCTCCCATTCTCAACTTCTCAATCTCGCCGACTCCGCGACGCGACAAAAAAACGCCGCCGAACCCGAGTTTCCCCGCGTCCGACGGCGCTTCCAATTTACGCGCTAAATTAAGCGACGGCAAAGATTAAGCGTCGCGGCCTTCCATCTTCTCCGCGACCGACCAAAGCCCGGCGCTCGGCGTGTCGATGAAGAAAACTTCCTCGCCGTCCGGCATCACGTTGAGACCGTTCTTCATCTTTTCCGGATTGTAGCGGTCGAGCGTTTCGGCCAAGTCGGCGTACCCGAAGCAAACGCTTTCGATTTCGTCCTTCGTCAGCCCGCCGCCCGGCGCGTAGGTGATTTTGAAGCGCCCTTCCGACGAACCGTGAATCAGGTGCGCCGTCCCGTGCGTCAAATCTTGCAAAATCGGCTCCGTTTTCCAAAGCCGCATCACGTTTTCCGTCCCGGAGTAGCCGTATTTGCGGATGAGCGCGTCGACTTCCTCTTGTTCGCCGAAACGTTTCAGACCCGGCGCGATAATGAGGAGTTCGCCGCCGTCGGCCATCGCCATTCGGGTGCGGTAGATCGCCTTGTTCGCGACCCAAGTCGAGTAGAACTCGTCGCCCTGCATCACCGCGACGACTTTCTTGAGCGGCGGAACGATCGTAACGTTTTGACGACGCGACGCCCGCGCCGCTTCGAGGTAAACGTCCAGTTCGTCGCCGACGTAAACGCCGGTGTGGCCGAGGTTTCCGTTTTCGTCGTAAGCCATCGTTACTTCGAAATAGAAGTCCGGCAAGAAACCGAGCAGTTCGTCTTCCGCTTTGTTGTAGCAGCGGCGAAGCGGCGTTAGGAGGTTGCCGAGGTTGTTTTCGATGCCGCAGCAAGCCGCCATCATATGCGACGCGCAGATCGTCGGTTTCCCGCCGAGGCCGATGAAGTAGTTTTTGTTGTGGTTCGCGAAGCCGAGGACTTCGTGCGGGACGACGTGCCCGACGTTAATCACCAAGTCCCACTTTTCCTTGACGAGCGGCGTGTTCAGCGCGACCGGAATCGACCAATTCGCCTTGCCGTTCCAAACTTCCTCGACGCAACTGGGCGGAGCTTCGCCGGTTAGCGTCGAGCCGTCGGCCCAGTCGTGCGCCAAAATCTTTTCTTCCGGAATCGAGCCGAACATCCAACGGTTTTGCTCCGGCGTGTGCGGAACGTGTTGACCGAGCGTCGGAATCACCCAAACGTCGGCGGTTTCCGAGAAAATTTTATAAAATTCTTCGACGATCCAACCGGAACCGCTGTGCGCCCGCGTAACGTCCGGCGGGAGCAACAGAACGCGCTTCGGGTCGCGACAAATCCGTTCGCGAGCCTCCTCGGCGGCGCGGCGCGTCAGTTCGAGAACTCTCTCTTTCGTCAAACGACCTTCTTCGGAAAACCAAGCCATCTTCGCTCCCTTCGCATTTGGGTAAAATAGGCAAACGACGTCGCGTTCCCGTCGCCGCGCCGTTAAAATAGGAAAGACGGCGACGCAACTTCGCCGCCGTCGAATTGTTAATATAGGCAAACAGCGCCGACTTGCTCGCCGACATTAGCGTTCCAACAAAGCCTCGCCGACGCAACTTCGACGCCGTCAAGTTGTTAATATAGGCAAACCGCCGCCGACCGAACGCGCCGAAACGCCGGTCGCGCTCCCGCCGTTCCGCTAAATCGAACAAGCCGCGTCGACTTTAACGGCGTACGATTTTATCGGCGACGGCGTAAAAAATATCGCGGAACTCTTGCGGCCCGCCTCTTCCAATCGCTTCCCTTTTTTGTCGAGCCGCTCGTTGATTTTGACGGCGGTTTCCCGCGTCGGCGTTCGCGGCGCTCAAATTGGTCAAAATAGCGCGACTTTAACGGCGTCCGATTTTATCGGCGACGGCGTAAAAAATATCGCGGAACTCTTGCGACCCGCGTCTTCCAATCGCTTCCTTTTTTGTCGAGCCGCTCGTTGATTTTGACGGCGGTTTCCCGCATGACGGCGCGCGCCTCCGCGTTTCTTCCGACGAACGTGAATTTTCCCGCCGCCGCCCGATTGCCGCGCAAGCGCCGTCGACTTAACGGCGCTCAACGGCGTCCGATTTTATCGGCGACGTCGTACAAAATATCGCGGAACTCTTGCGGCCCGCGTCTTCCAATCGCTTCCTTTTTTGTCGAGCCGCTCGTTGATTTTGACGGCGGTTTCCCGCATGACGGCGCGCGCCT
>JAZQAP010000737.1:0-2442 GCA_045545275.1 Thermoguttaceae bacterium
CGACTTCAACGGAGAACGTCGCGAAGGCGGATTCAAACGCGACTTCAACGGAGAACGCCGCGAAGGCGGATTCCGACGCGACTTCAACGGAGAACGCCGCGAAGGCGGATTCCGACGCGACTTCAACGGAGAACGCCGCGAAGGCGGATTCCGACGCGACTTCAATTCGGGCGAACGTCGCGAAGGCGGATTCAAGCGCGATTTCAACCGCGACGGAGAACGCGGAGGGTTCCGACGCGATTTCAATTCGGGCGAACGACGCGAAGAGCGCGGCGGTTGGATGCGTCGCGACGACCGTAATTTCCGAAATAATCGCAACGACCGGAACGACCGCGGCGGCTTCCGTCGTCGCGACGACCGCGATTGAACGTCGCCGGCAAGCGGATTTTGTCATTAATATTAATAAGGGAGTTCGCGCGACGTCGACAAACGGCGTCCGCGAATCGCCCCTTTGACCGCTTCCCGTTAATCGGCGCGACCGTTATTTTCGGCGTTTCGCGTTCCGTTTCCTTGCGCGCCGTCGAGCGTTAAAGCCTCGACGGCGCGTCTTTTTCTTGTTTTTTTGCGTTTTTTAGCAAAATTCCGAAAAAACTACGGCGCTTCCTTGCTTTTTTCGCTCGAGTCGTTTACAATAGACGGCGCTTCGTCGCGGTTATCCGACGCGAAGTCGCAAGCAGGCGTTTCCGAACGTCGCGTCGTCTCCCGACGCTGCGCGCCTCCGTTTCGTTTTCCAAACGCGAATTCCCGTTATCCGTTACATATAAATTTAAGGAGAACGCAATGTCTCAAAAACGCGGTTTTACGTTGGTCGAGCTGTTGGTCGTCATCGCGATCATCGGCATTTTGATCGGCTTGCTCCTCCCCGCCGTCCAAGCGGCGCGCGAAGCGGCCCGTCGGATGCAATGCACCAACAATATGAAGCAATACCTGCTCGCGATTCACAACTATCACGACGCCAACAATATGCTCCCGGCGTCGCGTTTCAACTTCCACAATTTCAGCGTCAACCAACTCGGCGGCGCGGCGTACAGCGGCTACTGCAGCCCGAACATCGCGTTCCTGCCGTATATGGAGCAAGCGCCGCGTTACGACGCGATCTCCGCCCACGCCAAAGAGGTCGCCGCGGGCTCTTGGCCGTTCCACAGCACGGAACCGTACACCTCGCTTATTTCGACGCTCCTTTGCCCGAGCGACGGCGGCTCCTCGCAACCGTCCCCGCACCAAAACATGTGCCGCAACAGCATTTGCATTAGCGTCGGCGACGGCATGTGGCACAACAACCGTCCGGACTGGGACGAAGGCGCCGCCGCGCAAGAAGACGGTCGCGGTTTCTTCGCTCCGCTCCGTTGGCGTCCGATGTCGTTCATTACCGACGGTCTCAGCAACACCGTCGCGATTAGCGAAATGCTCGGCGACGCGAACAAATCGACCAAGGTCAAGGGCGGCGTCTACAAAACCGGCTCGATGCACGACGGTCGCGCGAAACCGGCCGCCTGCCTCACCGAGTCGCGCCGAGCCGACGACCCGACCCAACTTAACTCCGGCACCGACACTTGGCGCGGGCTCCTTTGGACGGACGGTCGCTCGGTCAACTCCGCGTTTACGACGATTCTTCCGCCGAACTCGCCGGTCTGTATTCACACTTGGCCGAACATCGAGAATATGGCTTGGGGCGTTTTCTCCCCGCAAAGCAACCACTCCGGCGGCGTCAACGTCGGGATGGGCGACGGCTCGGTTCGTTTTATTTCGGACACGATCGACTGCGGTTCGCCGAACTCTTACGCCGTTACGAGCGGCAAATCGCCGTTCGGCGTTTGGGGCGCGCTCGGTTCTCCGGCGGGCGGCGAAACCGACACGCAATAACGCCGGTTTTAGCGATATTAACGCTTAAACGGCGTCAAACTTAACGGTTTTAAGTTTATCGACGTTTTAACGTCGCGACCCTCCCAACGCCGCGACGTTAAACGTCGTTAAGCGAACGCGTTTTTTCCCGAATCGCCGCGTTCGCCGTTTTTACTTCCGTTTCCCACCTTAGCATTCTTCGCTATTTTACTTTACCGATTTCAACGAAAGGTCGTTTTATGCGTTTTCATTCGATTTTTGCCGCGTCGACGCTCGCCGTTTCGCTCCTTCTCGCCGTCGGGTGCGGGGGGCAAAAAACGCCGCCCGACATGCCGAAACTCCAACCGACGACGATCGTTATCGTTCAAGAAGGCGCTCCGGTCGAGGGCGCGAGCGTTCAGCTGGTGAAGCCGGACGACCTCAATTACAAATGGCTCGCGGGGGGCGTTACCGACGCCGAAGGCCGTTGCGTTATTCAAACGCACGGGAAATACAAGGGCGCGCCGGAAGGCGAATTCGCCGTCGTCGTTTACAAAACAACGACTTCCGAAAGCGAAACGCGCAAGAACGTCCCGGTTCCGTCCGACGCCGCCGCGGTCG
>JAZQAP010000738.1:0-1781 GCA_045545275.1 Thermoguttaceae bacterium
CCTCCGACTTCGTCGCAAGCGTTTCCGCGTCAAGCGACGCCGCGAATCCGCCCGAATTTCCCCGCTTTCCTCGCGGTCGAGTCGAAGCTCGAACCCGTTTCGACGCCGACGCCAAACGCGTTTTCGTCGTTGTCGACGACGTCGGCCCCGGCGTCCCGCCCGCCAACCGCGACGCGATTTTCCGCCCTTTCGCGTCGAAAAACAAGAGCGGCGGCACCGGTCTCGGTCTCCCGGTAACGCAAAAAATCGTCCGCGAACACCAAGGAAAAATCGTCGTCGACGATTCCCCGCTCGGCGGCGCGCGCTTCGTCGTCGAACTTCCGCTCGTCCTCGAAAAGAAACCGGACGACGATTCCGACGTTTTTTAAGCCGCGCGACGCGACGTTTATTAACAAAGCGACGTCAGTTAACGTTGCGACATTTATTAACGACACGACGTCGGTTAACGCCGCAATATTTGTTAACGACTTCGTTTAACGAGCCTCCGTCGACGACCAACGCAACTAACGCCGTCGTCAATATTTACAACGTTGTTTTTCGTTTCCCTTTAACCGCAAGGAACCGCCAATGACGCAACCTCCGCAACCGTCCGCGCCCGTCCCCGGCGACGGAGGCCCGCGCTCGCCGATTAAAACCCTCTCGGAACTCGAAATCGGACTCGAAGCCGACTGCTTCGTCCTCTTGGCCGAGAAAGAAAAACTGCGCACCAAAGACGGAAAGCCTTATTATAAAACGGTTTTCCGCGACAAATGGCGCGAAATCCAAACGCCGATTTGGAGCGACGCGCCGTTTTTCGACGAATGCGACAAGGATTGGCAGACGGGCAAATTTTACAAAATCCGGGCGGTCTTGCGCGAATCCGGGTTCGGATACGGCCCGAAATTCGAGTTCCGTCGCGTTCGCGAAACGATCGAAGCCGACAAGCGCGACGGTTTCGACCCGAACTTTTGCCGCCCTTCGTCCGACGTCGAACCGGAAGCGCTTGCCAACGAAATACTTGCGTTCGCAAAGTCGCAAATCGGCAAAGGCCCGCTGTTAACGCTATTACAACGCGTCTTCAAGGAAAATCGCGACGTTCTCTTCGAAACCGCCGCCTCGCGCGCCCATCACCGCCCCTACCCCGGCGGCCTCCTCGAACACGCGCTTTCCGTCGCGAAAATCGCCGTCGCGCTGACCGACCACTTCCGCGCCGTTCGCCCGGAGCTGAAAAAAACGCTCTCGAAACCGCTGATCGTCGCGGGCGCCATTTTACACGACGTCGGCAAGATTATCGAAATGGAGCAACACGTCGCGGCGCCGCGTCGCACCGTCGAGGGCGAACTCCTCGGACACGCCATCCTAAGTCGCGACGTCGTCAAGCGTTACGCCGACGCGGTCGCGCTCGACGACGAAACGCGAATCCGCCTCGAACACCTCGTTTTGACGCACGCCCGCTTCCCCGATTGGGGCGCCCCGACGCCCCCCGCCAGTCTCGAAGCGATGATCCTGCATTACGCCGATTACGCCGACGCGACCTTTTTCAGTTCGCTTGCAATCCTCGACGCCGACGACGGTTCCGGCGCGTTCACCGTTCGACGCGGCCCGTTCGGAACGCCCCTACTCAAACCGTCGGTCGACGCGCCGCAACCGCCAAAAGACGGCAAGCGTCGCCCTTAACTCGCCGTTTCGTTAAACTTAACAACGTCGCGCGCCCTCCAAACCAGCCTTTAACCGGCGACGCTACAACGCGCCGCCGATTTTGTTTTCGTTTTCATTCCGCAACCTCGAACCCGTTTAACAAG
>JAZQAP010000739.1:0-13276 GCA_045545275.1 Thermoguttaceae bacterium
TTGGCCGGCGACCACGTCAAGAGCGCCAGCGGCCTCGGCGTTCCGCTCGTCGCGATCGGCCTCTTCTACGACCAAGGCTACTTCAAGCAACTGATCGACGAAACCGGCGGGCAAGCCGAAAATTACGTCGACACGAAGGTCGAATTCCTCCCGTTCGAACCGGCTCTCGACGCCGACGGCAATAAGATTATCGTCGAAGTCGAAACGAAGACCGGAACGATTTACGCGAAAGTCCGTCGCCTCCGCGTCGGTCGCGTCGACCTTTACCTCCTCGACACCGACCTCGAAGCGAACTCGCAAGAAGACCGCGAACTGACCAGCCGCTTGTACGGCGGAAACAAACGCACCCGCATTCGTCAAGAAATCGTCTGCGGCGTCGGCGGCGTCAAAGCGTTGCGCGCTCTCGGGATTTCGCCGGGCGTCTACCACCTCAACGAAGGGCACAACTCCTTCGCGACGCTCGAAGCCGTCCGTCAAAAGATGGAAGACTGCGGCATGACGTTCGAAGCGGCGGTCGCCGACGTCGCGCAACAAACCGTCTTCACGACGCACACCCCGGTCGAAGCCGGCCACGACTACTTCGACCCGGCCCTCGTCGACGAACACCTCGCTCCGCTGCGCGAAAAACTCGGCCTGACGGAACAAGAATTCCTCGCGCTCGGTCGCAAGAACCCGCTCGACGAAAACGAAGAGTTCTGCATGACCGTTCTCGGTCTGAAACTCTCGCGCTACGCCAACGGCGTCAGCTCGCTGCACGGCGTCGTCAGCCGTCGTATGTGGCGTTCGCTCTGGCCGGACAAAACCGAAGAAGAAACGCCGATCGGGCACATCACCAACGGCGTTCACGTTCCGACGTGGATGGCGCCGCAAATGAAGACGCTCTTCGAACGGACGATTCCGGGCTGGACCGAAGAATCGATCGACCCGGCCGTTTGGTCGCAAGTTTACGACGTCGACCCGGGCGAACTTTGGGAAACGCACTGCGCTCTCAAAACGCAACTCGTCGACTTCGCCCGTCGCCGCACCGTTCGCCAACTCGAACGCGTCGGCGCCGACGCGGACGCGATCGCCCAAGCGCGAACGATTCTCGATCCGGAAGCGCTGACGATCGGTTTCGCCCGCCGCTTCGCCGAGTACAAGCGCGCCTACCTCGTCGTCCAAGACGAAGAACGCCTCGACCGCATCGTCAACAACCCGGAACGCCCGGTGCAATTCGTTTTCGCCGGTAAAGCGCACCCCGCCGACGACCTCGGCAAAGCGGTCATTCGCCGCGTCATCGCGCTCCAACGCAATCCGAAGTTTTCGAAGCGCATCGTCTTCCTCGAAGACTACGACATTAACGTCGGGCGCCGCTTGGTGCAAGGCGTCGACGTTTGGCTCAACAACCCGCGTCGTCCGCTCGAAGCGTCCGGGACGAGCGGCCAAAAGGTCGTCCTCAACGGCGCGCTCAACTTCTCCATCCTCGACGGTTGGTGGGCGGAAGCCTACGACGGTTCGAACGGTTTCGCCATCGGCGACGGCTCGATCCACACCGACCTGCGCGTTATGGACGAACGCGACAACGCCAACCTCCTCAAAACGCTCGAAAACGAAGTCGTTCCGATGTTCTACGACCGCGACAAAGACGGCCTCCCGGTTCGTTGGATTCGCCGTATGAAGAACTCGATCGCGACGCTCGCTTGGCGTTTCAGCGCGCACCGTATGGTCGCCGACTACGTCAAGTACGCGTACCTCCCGGCCGCCGGCGGTCAAAGCGCGAAAATGCCGTGATTTTAACGCGACGGTTTTCCGTTTCCTAAAAGCGCGCTGTTTTAGACGCCGTTTTTAGAAAACGCGCCGTTTTTCAAACGTCGTTCGTTCGACTTTTTCGAGTCGGCGAACGGCGTTTTTTTGTCGTCTCGTTTCCGTTTCTTTCTTGTCGCGTCGATTTTTTGCAACGCTCGCCTTCCCTCTTTTTCCGCAAAATCGGCAGAAGCCAACAAACCGCAAGGCGACGCTCCGCGTATAATATATCGAAAAAAACTTCGCGACCGTCCTTCGACCGTTCGCGCTTCGCCGCACCGCCCCTAGAATCAATACAACCGGCGCGTTTTTACGCAAGAAAAGAAAAAAACGTTTTAAATTAGGCAAACTATTGTTGATTTTTTAAAATAAATGGAATAAAATAGACGCGTAGCTTGACCAAAAAGCGCAAGCCAAGTTAAGTTTTCCGGTTTTGCCGCCGCTCCCGCAAACGGCGCCGACGTCGGACGCGTCTTCAGCGTTCAAAGCGAGAACCCAATGAATCGACTTGTCAAACCCGTTTTATTAGTTCTTTTTGGACTCGCGCTCGGCGTTTGCGCGAACGATTTCCGGTCGAGCGTCGGCGCGCAACAGACGCCTTACGCGACGCCGCGCGACGCGCTGATCGCCGACGCCGCCCCGCGAGTTTCGCTCGGAACGGACGGAACGGCGAAGTTTTCGCGCCCGTTGGAAGTGCCGCCGTTGTACGCTTTCGACTCGCCGTTGAGCAACGAAAACGGTCGCCAAATCGTTCTGGTCGACTCCGAAACGAAGCGCATTTGCGTTTATTGGATTCGCGAACGCGGCGCCAACAGCACGATCGAACTCGTCGCGACGCGCGCCTTCGAAATGGATTTGAAACTCGAAAACTTTAACGTCGAAGGCCTAACGCCGGCTCAAATTCGCGAACAAGCGAATTCCTTGGCCCATTAGGCGGCGCGTTCGTCGAGCGTTAAGCCCGCCGCGACCCGTCCGACCGTTTTCGCCGTCAAAATCCCAACGACCGCGACGTCCGTTAAAAAATCGCCGACGCGGAATTTTTTGCGTCAAGGAGCCGAAACAGAGCGAAAGAGCGTCTTTTCGACGTCGATTCGAACGTTTCGTCGCTCGTTTCCGCGTTCGCGTCGTCCGAAACGCCGCCGAGTTTCGTCGGAAGCTCGACGCGCTTCGTTCGACGGTTCGCGCCCGTTTTGCATAACCGATCGAACGCCCTTAGTCGTCGGGCTCGACGGATTTCGACGCGCCGTCGGCGCGCGCGACGACGCGTCAAAAATAACATTGTCGAATTCGTTTAAATTTTTAGGAATGTTCGAATGTACTATACCCTTGAAAAAACCGCTGAAATTTTAGAACTCACCCCGGGCGACGTCAACCGCCTGCGCGAAGCGAATAAATTGCGCGCGTTTCGAGACGGCGCGAGTTGGAAATTTCGCAAGGAAGACGTCGAAAAATACTTAACGGACTTGATCCGCGAACGTTCCAAACCCGCCGCGCCGAGCGTCGCTCCCGCCGACCTTTTGAACGACTCCGACGAAGAACTTCCGACGATGCTCGCCGATTCCGCTTCCTTCGACGCGATGATCGACGCGACCGCCGAAACGCTCGAAATCAAAACGAACGTCGCTTCGGAACCCGATTTCGTTCTCGACGCCGACTCTCAACCGCTCGAAGGCGACGACGATCTCCAAATCGTCGCCGAACCGCAAGTCGAATCGGAACCGGCGCTTTCGTTCGACAAATCGGATCCGATTTCCGCGTTTGAAAAAGACGACGACGCCGATTTCGGACTCGCGCTCGACGACGCCGACGACGACCTTCAACTCGTCGACGACGCGCCGCAAGTCGAAGCCGCGTCGGAACCGGTCGCGTTCGCGCCGGAAGCCGACGTCGCGGACGACGATCTGCTCCTCGTCGACGACGCGCCGAAAGCGGACGACGACTCCGCCTCCGTCTTCAGCTTTGAAAAAGACGACGCCGACGCGCTCGCCGGCGCTTCCGACGACGACCTCCTGCACCTCGGCAGCGACAGCGGTCTTTCCCTTCTCGACGACGTCGATTTGAGCGGTTCGAACGTCTCGCTCGACGGCGGCGACGTCGTTCTCGGCGGCTCCGGCTCCGGCAGCGGCTTGCACCTCGGCGGCGACAGCGGTCTTTCCCTCCTCGGCGACGACGCGGAAGATTTCGCGCTCGGCGGAGACGTCGCCCTGCAAAACGACGCGGCGTTCGCGCCCGATACGTCGGAAGACGACGACAGTATCTTCGAACTCGCCGAGGAACCGAAACCGACCGCCGTCGTCGAACTCGAACAAAACGCCGACTCCGACACCGCGACGATTCTTGGAACCGGCGCCGAAGACTTCCAACTCGCGTCCGACGAATCCTCGACTTACGACGTCTCCGAATCGGAAAGCGCGTCGCAAGTCATCGACGTCGCCGACGATAACGACCCGTTCTTCACCAAAGACGGCGACGACGACTCGAACGACTTCGCCGGATTCGAAACGCCCGCCGCCGACGACGCGAATCCGTTCGCCAATTTCGGCGCCGCGACCGACGACGCGAACCCGTTCGCTAGCGCGGTCGAAACGCCCGCCGACGACGCTTTCGGAGGCTTCGGCGGAAACGACGACGCCGGTTTTGGCGCCGACTCTTTCAACGCGCCGTCCTCCGACGCCGGGTTCGGCGCCGACGCGGAAGTCGCTCCGGTCGCCGCGCGCGCTCCGCAAACGGAATATACCGGCAAAGACTTCCTTTTCCTCGTTCCTTGCCTCGTCTTCGTTCTCCTCGCGACGATCGGCGCTTACGAGCTTTGCCGCACCATTTGGAGCTATGAAGAAGCGTCGTTCGACATTACCGGCCCGGTTCTCGATATGCTCGCCAACGCGGTCGGCTTAACAAAGTAACGTCGCGACCGCTCGCTTGAGCGGACGTTCCGCGCTCCTAAAACTCCGTCGTTTTTTCAAGCGGCGGAGTTTTTTTCTTGTTCGCGCCCTTCCCCCCCGCTTGCGTCGAGCGTTAAATCGACTATAATAAGGTTTTCCGGAGGAATGGGCGTTTCGCGCTTTTTTGTCCCCTCCTCTCGAGTTTTCGCTCTCAAAACAGCTTCTTAACACGTTAAATCCCAATTGGAACGATATGTCGGATAAAATTTACGACGCGGTCGTCGTCGGCGCCGGTATGTCCGGGCTGGCGGCGGGGATTCGGATGGCTCAATTCGACCGCAACGTCTGCATTCTTGAAAAACACAGCGCGATCGGCGGCTTGAACTCCTTTTACCGTCGCAACGGTCGCAACTTCGACGTCGGTCTGCACGCGCTGACGAACTACGCGCCGAAGGGAACTAAAGCCGGCCCGTTGGCGCGCATCGTTCGCCACCTGCGCATGTCTTGGGACGAGTTCGGTTTAACGCAACAAAACGGCTCGTCGATCGCGTTCCCGGGCGTTTCGCTGAACTTCACGAACGATTTCGGCGTTTTGGAAGCGGAGATCGCGGAGAAGTTCCCGTCGCAAATCGACGGTTTCCGTCGAATGGTCGACGGTTTGGTCGGTTACGATCAACTCGGCCTCGGGACGGCGGGCGGTTCGGCGCGCGAGTACGTCTCGTCGCACATTTCGGACCCGGCGTTGGTCGATATGATCTTCTGCCCGCTCCTTTATTACGGCGGCGCTCGCGAACAGGATATGGAGTTCGGTCAGTTCTGCGTGATGTTCCGTTCGATTTTCCTCGAGGGTTTCGCGCGCCCGTTCGACGGCGTCCGGCACATTCTCTTGAAGTTGTTGAAAAAATTCCGCAACTTAGGCGGCGAACTGCGTTTGCGTTGCGGCGTCGAGAAAATCGTTTCGGACGGCGACTCGGTCGACCGGATTATCTTGGACAACGGCGAGGAAATCCGCGCGAAACGCTATCTCTCGTCGGCGGGTTGGCCGGAAACGATGAAGCTCTGCGGTCTCCCGGACGCGGCGGCGCAACTCCCGGCGGGCAAGCTCGGTTTCGTCGAAACAATCAGCGTCTTGGACGCGCCGCCGAAGAAGTTCGGACACGACAAAACGATCGTTTTCTTCAACGATTCGGAGCGTTTCGACTACCGCAACCCGAACGAATTGGTCGACTTGCGCAGCGGCGTCGTTTGCTCGCCGAACAATTTCGCGTATACGGAGCCGCTCGAAGAGAACATGATTCGCATCACCGCGTTGGCGAACTACGACTTGTGGCGTCAACTTTCGCCGGAGGAATATCGCCGTCAAAAACTCCTTTGGTACGAGCGCACTTTAGAGTCGGCGGCGCGTTTCATTCCGGACTTCCGGCGACACGTTGTCGACGTCGACATGTTCACGCCGTTGACGATTCAACGCTACACCGGTCGCGAACGGGGCGCGATTTACGGCGCCGCGGACAAGAAATACGACGGTCTGACGCCCTTTAAAAACCTCTTCGTTTGCGGCGCCGACCAAGGAATGGTCGGCGTAATCGGCGCGCTCGTCAGCGGCGTCGCGATCGCGAACAAGTACGCCTTAGCCGACTGACGCGCTTCCGTCGCTTCGCTTTAACTCCTTGAAACGTCGAGCTTTCCCGCTCGACGTTTTTTTATCGCTCCGCTTTTCTTACTCGTCTTGCGCGTCTTGCCTTTCTTACGTTGCGTTCCGTTTTCCCGCCGACAAAAAATTTCCGAAAAATACTTGACGACGCGTCGTCGTTCTGTTAAACTAAACGTCGCAACAACCGCGACGTTTAGTAAACCGTCGCCGTTTTTCCTCTCTTTGCCGCAAGGAGCCCGCCGATGAAACTCCGCAATTTTCCCGCCCTCGCCGCGTCGCTTTCCCTCGGAGCGGTCGCCCTCGCGCCCTTCGCTCCGCCAAACGTTTACGCGCTTTCGCCGACGTCAAGCTTCGTCGTCGACGACGAAACGTTCGACGACGCGCCGCCTGAAAACCGGCGCAACCTCGTCGATCTCCAAATCGTCGACGAAGCGCGACGCGACGTCGACTTTTCCGGAGCCGACCTAACCGGCGCCGACTTTAGCCAAGCCTTCTTCTATCGCTGCAACTTTTCGGGCGCGACGTTGAACAACGTGCGCCTGGACGAAGGAACGGAATTCTACAAATGCAATTTTTCGGGCGCGACGCTGACGAATATTTCAAGAACGCCGCCGGCGTCCGATATTGACGCGACGTTCGTTCAATGCGATTTTTCGCGCGCGACGCTAAAAAATGTCGACGCGAATTCCGCGGACTCGCCCCGCCTCTTCGAGCGTTGCGTTTTCGACGGCGCGCGCCTCGCCGACGTCGACGCGACCGACTTAACGACGGCTCAAATCAAGTCGACGGCCAATTTCAAGACGCTTCTAACGCTCGAAGGCGTTCGCTTTAAGATTGACGAACGCGACTTCTCCGGGTTCGTATTGAGTCGAATATCGCTACAAGACGCGACGCTCCTTAACCTTACGGACGCGCGCCTTGAAGACGTCGACGCGATCGGCGTCTCGGGTCTGCAGTTAGAATCGACGGTCAACTTTCGCGAAAAAAATTACGTCGACCTTCGCCTGAAAGCGGCGAACGAAACTTGCCCGGCCCTCCATTTCGAGAAATACGACTTTTCGGGCGCGACGTTGACACGTTGTCGCTTTTGGCGCGCTTGTTTTAGGGACGCCGATTTCAGCGACGCAATCTTGATCGACTGTTCGTTCCGCGGCGCCGAAGACTTGACGCTCGAACAATTAAAGTCGACTTGGAACTGGAAAGCCGGGCGTCTCGACTTGGCGTTCGGCCCCGACGCGCTCGACGAAAAGTTGAAAGCGCAAGTCGACGCCGCGCTCGCCGAAGAGTCGAAAAACGACAATGAGTCGCAAAACGATGAAGAGTCGCAAAACGATGAAGAACTCGAAGCCAAACGCCGAGAAACCGCCGCCGCGTTTGAACTTACGTTAAACGTCGACGAAACGCCGACGCCAACGCGACGCCACGTCCCGTCGAACTTCGCTTTCGACGCGATTCCGAGTTTTCGCGTCGTCGAGGTTAAACGAACTTACCAATATCAACCGCATAATCGCTCGACCGTTACCTACCCCTGCGACCCGGAACGCGCCGTCGTCGTTCAGGGAACGCCGCGCCGTCGCGAACGTTTCGTCGTTTCGTTGGCAGGCGCTCATTCGCGAACGGCGACCCTCCGCGTCGAATACTTTTCGACTTCCAAGTCTTGTCGCGAAGCTCTTTTAGATCGCTTGGCGCCGGACGGAGTCGAACCTCGTTGGACGCGCGGTTCTAAAACGGGATTAGGCGATTGCGGGTATTTCGTCGCCGTCAAACCCGCGTCCGGAGGAACGACGCTCCTCTTTACTCGGCAAAACGCCCTCTTTGAATTCTCCTGCAACGAGAAAGCGGAGTCTTACGAAGCGACGAACGCTTGTCGTTACATCGATTCGACTTACGTCGAGAAAAACGCCGAGCTTAACGCGCCGTTTAACGAAACGCCCAAAACGCGAACCGACGTCGCGCAAGTTCCGCAAACAAACGAACGGGAAGCCGCCGAAGCGCAAGCGCCCGACGAAAGCGCCCTTCGTCCCAACGATCAAAAGCGCCGCGAAACCGCCGCCGCGTTTCAACTTGAATTAAGCGACGACGAAACGCCGAGCCCGACGCGTCGACACGTTCCCACCAATTACGCTTTCCCGGCGATTCCCTATTTCCGCGTCGACGCTCTCGACTGGAGTTATACGACGTCGTCGGGGGAACGAATCCTCAAACGTCGAGGGCCGGAAACCGGCTTTGCCGTTCAGGGCCCGCAACGCCCGCAAGAACATTTCGTCGTCTTAATGTCGGGCGACGATTCGCGCAAGGCGACGCTCCGCGCCGAGTATTTCCCGACGTTAAAGTCTTGCCGCGAAGCGCTTTTAGACCGTTTGGCGGCGGACGGCGACGCCCCCCGCTGGACGCGCGGCGACGGCGGCGATTTAGGCGACTGCGGTCATTTCGTCGCTTCAGCTCCCGACGGCGGCGAAACATCGCTTCTCTTTACGCGACAAAACGCCGTCTTCGAATTCACTTGCGACGACAAAACGTCGCTCGACGAAGCGTTGGATGTTTGCCGTTATCTTGACTCGACTTACGTCGAACAAAACGTCGAACTTAACCGCGATTAGCGTTAAACGCCGAACAATACGTCCCGTTAAGCGTCAAACTTTACCGCCGACCGTTTGCTTTGTCGAGCGCGCGGTCGGCGACGTCTTTTCTCCGCGTTTTCTTTTCGACGGCGGAATCGGCGAAAATCTTGAAAAAGCGCTCGAAATTCCGCGTCGTTTCTGTTATAATGGAAGCGTTTCCGGCGCCGCCGCGTCGCGACGTTTTTTCGTTTCTTTTGGGGCGAAGCGTCGTCCGACGTTCGAACGCGCCGAATCCGAACATTTTGCTTCAACGCAACCTTTTAATTTTCAACGACAAAGGAAGTTTTATGAAACGTTCCCGAATTTTGCGACGCCTTGCCGCGATTCTTATCGCGTCGAGCGCTTGCGTTCCGTCCGTCTTCGCGCAGTCGGTCGACCCGGCCAAAGCGGTTCCGCTCCCGGAAGGCTTCGCCGCCGACTTGGCGCCCGGCGCCGTTCACGACCAGCGCGTCCGTCAGTATCTCCTTCCGAAGCGCGTCGTTTGGACGTCCGAAACCGGCGTTAAAAACGCGGAACTCCTTTTGAAACCGGTACTTGGACAAACGTCGACCTCGATTATGGGGGACGAAACGCAAGGCTGCGTCCTCTCGAAGGGCGGCTCGATTCTTCTCGACTTCGGCGCCGAAATCCACGGTTCGTTCCGCATCGAGGCGCGCGACCTGAAACCGAGCGAAAACAGCGTTGGCAAAACCGTCCGCGTTCGCGTTCGTTTCGGCGAGTCGGCGGACGAAGCGTCGGCGGAGATGGGCGAAAAAGGCGCCGTCAACGAACACTCGACGCGCGACCAAATCGTTACCGTTCCTTGGCTTGGCGCGGTCGAAGTCGGCGAGTCGGCGTTCCGTTTCGTCCGTCTCGATCTCGTCGACGACGACGCGAAGCTGATTTTCGACTCGGCCCGCGCGATCTTCATTTATCGCGATCTGCCGCGAATCGGCGCCTTCAAGTCCTCCGACGAACGCCTCAACAAGGTTTGGGACGTCGCGGCGCGCACGCAACTCTTGACGATGCAACAGTTTGTCTTCGAAGGAGCGAAACGCGACCGCCTCGTTTGGTACGGCGACTTCGCCCCGCAAACGATGACGACGCTCCGCGTTTTCGGCGACTCTAAAGTCTTGCGCGACACGCTCGGCGTCTACGCTCGCGAAACTTGGCCGCTCCCGAAATGGATGAACGGGATGCCGAACTACTCGCTCTGGTGGATTATCACCGTCGGCGACCTCTACCGCCACACCGGCGACCCGGCCCTCGTCGCGGAAAATTGGGACTACGTTAAGGGCTTGATGAAACAACTTACGCCTTGCGTCGCCGCCAACGGTTTCGCCGGGTTCGAGAATCCGTTCCTCGACTGGCCGACCGCCCGCAACCGTCCCGCGCTCGACGCCGGGACGCACGCCCTTTTCGCGCTCGGTTTCGACCGCGTCGCCGAGATGGCGCGCATCGTCGACGACAAGGAAACGGAGAAGACCGCGCTCGAATACGCCGCTAAAGTCCGTTCTTACAAGCCTTCGAACGTCGGCAACAAGCAGGCGGCGGCGCTTCTTCTCTTGGCGGGCATCGAGCGCGACGGCGAGTCGAACGTCGCGACGGTCGCGAAAAACGGCGGCGAAAACTTCTCGACGTTCTACGGTTACTTTATGCTCGAAGCGCTTTCGGAGGGCGGCGCGGACCAAACGGCGCTCGACGTCGTTCGCGAGTATTGGGGCGCGATGATCGACGTCGGCGCGACGACGTTCTGGGAAGACTTCAATCTCGAATGGCTGAAAGACTCGGGCCGAATCGACGAACCGACGCCGGAAGGGCTCAAAAGTCTGCACGGCGACTACGGCGACCACTGCTACATCGGGTACCGTCATTCGCTCTGCCACGGTTGGGCGTCGGGCCCGGCGGCTTGGTTGAGCGCGCATGTTCTTGGCGTAACTCCGATCGAACCGGGCTTTAAGAAAGCTCGCGTCGAACCGTTCTTGGGCGACCTCGATTGGGTCGAAGGCGCGGTTCCGACGCCGTTCGGCCCGATCAAGGTGCGTTGCGACAAACAAGCGGACGGCTCGCTGAAGACGCAAGTCGAAGCGCCGGAAGGCGTCGAAATCGAACTCGTCGACTGACGCGCTTTAACGCAACCGACCTAACGGCGGCGCTTACGGCGTTCCCGACAAGCGCCGCCGCGTTCCCCTCTTTCCTTTTCCCGTCATTTTCCCGTCATTTTCCCGTCATTTTGTCGACGTTTTGTCGACGTTTTGTCGACACATTACGACAATCCGTCGACGGCAAACCGAACGCCGCCGACGCAACCGTTTATCCCGCAAGGAGAAACCAACGATGGCCGCGCCTAAATTATTGAAGAAAATCTCTCGCCAACTCGCTTTGGAAATCGTTCACAACGCGTTTGCGTTGGCGCGCGAAGGCAAAGTCGACGAAGCGGTCGCCGTGTTGGCCGCCAACAACGTCGGCCCGGATACGTTTTACGCCGGAAAAAAACGTCGCCTCCTGAAACTTATCGCCGAATGCGTCGATGAAAAAACTCGAGTTACCGACAACGAGTTCGACCTTGCGTTTCTTGACAAAGTTATCGATTTAGGTTGCGATCTCGACTGGCAAGACGACTACGGTTTGACGTGCCTTCATTACGCCGCGGCGAACTGCGCTAAACTCGACGTCGTTCGTCTTTTGTTGAAACGCGGCGCGAATCCAAATCTCGTTTCGGGGGAGAGCCAAGGCGGAAGCGCTCCGCTCGGCGACGCGCTTTCTTGTTTTAACCCGATTCTTCAAGAAAGCTCCGCGCAAATCGTCGAAGCGTTAATCCTCGGCGGCGCGGACGTTAATCTTCCGTATTGTTTTCGCGGCGGCGACGAAACGCTGCTCGCTTGGATGACGCGAATTCCGGACGACGCGTATAAATACGGCTTGGCGAAAAAAGCGTTTTTCGCCGCCCTTGCGAAACGCGACGCGTTGCAACAAGCGTCGCAAGAGCCCGAAACGCCGAACGCTTAACCGTTGAATCGCAAGGAGAAACCAATGGCGTCCGAACCTAAACCGCTCAAAAAAGTAACGCTCGCAACCGCTCAAGAAGCGCTGGGAAAAATCGACAATCTTATCGACCAAGCGCGTAACGACGGCGCGCCCTACTCCGTCGACGACGCGCTCGACGTGTTGCGAAGTTATCGCATCGGTCCGCATACGCAGTACGCCGGTCGCGGACGAACGATCGTCAAGCTCGTTATCGACTACGGCCCTTGGGATTACGAGGGCCCCAAAGGTCAGGCGCCGTATCTCGAACTAATTCAAGCGTTAATCGACGCCGGCGCCGACGTCGACGCCCAAGACAAATACGGTCTTTCGCTCCTTCACCACGCGGTCGACAGGGAATCCGGGGCGGTTTGCGAGCTTCTTTTGAAGGCGGGCGCGAAGCCGGATCCGGTCGCCGTCGACGGGCGAACGCCGCTCGACTACGCGATGTACTATCATCGTTGCCGCCTCGCTTACCAAAACCGTCCAATGGAATGTTACGCTCGTTGCGTCGAAGCGTTAATCCTTGGCGGCGCCGACGTTTACCGACGATACGAGGAGCCGAAACACCCGACCCAGAAAAACCGAGAGTCGCCGTTCGACTGGATTTCCGCGCTCCCGGAAGACGCGCCGCAACGCAAAACATTTTTCGACGCTATCGCGAAACGCGACGCGTTGCAACAAGCGTCGCAAGAGCCCGAAACGCCGAACTCTTAACCTTTGATTCGCAAGGAGAAACAAATGTCGTCTCAACCGAAAACGCGCGCCAAAACCACGCTCAAAACCGCGCTAAAAATTCTTCACGAACGCGTCTATCCGCTGGCAAGCGAAGATAAGTTTGACGAAGCCGTCGAGGCGTTGATCGCGAGCGGCCTCGAGCCGAACACGGTTTACGCCTCGAAAAATCGACGCCTTTTCAAGCTCCTAATCGACGGCGAGGACTGGTTTAAGAACAATCGCCAACATCGTCGATTTCTCGAAAAGGCGCTCGATTTCGGTTGCGACGTCGACTGGCAAGACGATTACGGCAACACCTACCTTCACTACGCGACGTACCGTTATCGGCCCGATTTGATTCGGCTCTTGTTGGAACGCGGCGCCAACCCGAATCTTCCCGAGAAACTTCACGGCGGCGTTCCGCTCTACGAAGCGTTGTCGAGTTTCGCGCTCCACGAAAGAGCCCGAAGCGCGCAATGCGTCGAAGCGTTAATCCTCGGCGGCGCGGATATTTACTTTTGCCTCCGCGGCAATCTCACGATATTCGATTGGATGAACAACCTTCCCGTCCCCTGCGGTTCCAAGAAATACGACTTGGCGAAAAAAACGTTTTTCGA
>JAZQAP010000740.1:0-3423 GCA_045545275.1 Thermoguttaceae bacterium
CCGGTCGGGCCGTCGAGCAAGTACGCGACGGAACGCTCCGCGCTCGGGTCGACGTTGCGAATCTCGACCGAAAGCGTCAAGTGATAACCGCGCCCGTCGGTCGCTTTACGCCCGTTCTCCGGCAAGCCTTCCTCCGGCTCCAGCGCGTATTTTTTGACGATTTGCAGGCGACGCGCCGCTAAATTTTTCCGAAAAACGACCGCGTTTTCATTCGACTCTTCCGCGACGTATTCCCAATACCCGTCCCGCATCTCGACGCCGGGCAACTCGTTCGCCAACGCGGCGGGACGCGCCGCGGAAGCGGACGACGCTTCGAGATTCGGCGCCCAGTCGGCCAAACGCTCGCCGTCGACCGTCGCCAACGTCGTCAAAAAGGACGCCGGATCGTCGTTCGCTTTCCGCGTTTTTTGATCGAGATTCAACAGTTCCAGCGTTCCGTAATCGCCGCGAACCGCGCCTTGAAGTCCGGCAAGGTCGACGTAATCCCTATAATCGTTTACCAAACCGCTCGGACGCACGACCGAAAGAGGCGCCTTTTGCAGCGCGATCTCAACCGTTTCCTTCGCGACGCCGTCGAGATTCAACGCGGGCGACGCGGCGTCGGTCGCTTCGCCGGCTTCCGACTCGACCGAAAGCGGGAACGCTTCCGCCCCCATCGACGCGGCGACGTCGCTCTTCAACTTGCGATACGTTTCGTTCTTCGCCAACTCGGCGGCGCGATAAACCTCCAAGCGAATTTTGTCGCCGGGCTTCGTTTTCAGCAACTCGTCGCGCAAAACGGTAAAGGAGTCGACCGCGACCGGCTCCGCGCCGTCTCGAACGACGCCGACGATTCGGTCGCCGACCTTCAAGCCCGCCGTCGCCGCCGGCGTTCCGACGCCGACGACCTGCGCTTCGACGCCCGGAAGCCCCGCCGCCGCTTCTCGCGCGACCAACGTTTCGTCGGCGACGATTTGCCCCAAATACCCGGTCGCGTCGCTATTGTCGACGTATTGTTCCTCGTTCAACTCGACGCGAGCCAACGCGGCGCCTCGATTCGAAAAGGTCGCCAACATGCGGTACGGACTTTTCGGATCGAGCGAACCGAGCGTGTAAAACCCCGGCTCGTTTTGCTTTTCCGCCGACGCGAGAAACGCCGGGTCGAGCGCGGCTTTCGCCTCGTCGGTCAACGTCGGCGCGGGCCCGGACGGTCGCGCGCTCGTATCGATCGGAATCGGCGCTTGCGGCGGCTTCGCGGTGAAGACCTGGAACGTCCAGACGACCAAAAAGGTCAACATCAAAATGAAAAAGAAGTTCGATTTCGGCGGCTCTTGGCGTTCGAGACCTTTACGAAGAGATTTCGGAACCGGAGGCGGTTGAAGAGGACGGAGTTTCGGAGTTGTCATTATTAATTAATAGGGTGTTAAACTTTAATCGGCGCCGACTCGACGTCTGTCGCGTCGGGGCGCCGTTTCTCTCAAATTATTGCGCGCGACGCCTTCAACGCGCCGTCGCGGCTTGGCTAACTATCTTCTATTTTAGCGCCCTTCCTTGATCCGTTGCGCTAAAAATTTGTCGAGTTCGGGAATTTTATCGATTTTTTTTTGCGTCGCCTCGACGTCGTACTCCAAACGGCGGTACTCGATTCGATTATCGGCGCCGTTTTCTTCGTAACGCACGATAACGTAACAAGAGCGCGGGTCGTGATCGCGCGGTTGTCCGACCGAACCGACGTTCACCAAGAGCTTGCTATCGCCCAACGGGAAAACGCCCCCTTCGAGAGCCGACGCGGGAAAATACGCGAAGTTTCCGCCCCCTTCGTCGACAAACACGCCCGGAACGTGCGTGTGCCCTTGGAAACAGTATTGCGGCGTCAACGCGAAAAGTTTCGTCATTTTATCGCGGT
Source organism: Thermoguttaceae bacterium (assembly GCA_045545275.1). Taxonomy (GTDB): domain Bacteria; phylum Planctomycetota; class Planctomycetia; order Pirellulales; family Thermoguttaceae; genus RUG369. Next base: position 1,886 of record JAZQAP010000740.1, read on the forward strand.
CGTCGACGTCGTCGCTAAAAACGTACTCGTTCAGGGGATTGCGCGGCGACCCGTGCACGAAGAGGAATTTATCCTTTTTATAAATGCGCGGAATTTCGCCGAGAAAATCCCAACGATCCATCGCTCGCGGCGAAAGGGAACGCTCGAGTTGCTCGCGCGTCCAAAAAACGGCCGCTTCGGCGATCTGATTGAATCCCTCCGGATCGAAAAGCGTCGCTTGGTCGTGATTTCCCAAAAGGCAAACCTCGACCTTTCCTTTTTTGCGCAACTCCATCATCAAGTCGACGCATTCGAGCGGATTCGGGCCGTACCCGACCAAGTCGCCCAGGCAAACGATTTTATCGACGCCTTGCGCCTCGACGTCCGCCAAAACCGTTTTGAACGCTTCGAGATTGCTGTGTATATCGCTAATGACGGCCAGTTTCACCGGACCCTCCCCTTTCTTTTGCGTTTTCTCCGGACGCGTCGTCCGCGCGGAACGCCGGTCGCCCAATTCAATACCCTCTATTATCGCGACGAATCGCAAGACGTCGAGCCCCCCGCCCGGCAAAACGCGAACGTTTTTTCCAGTTCGCGCCGCAAACGCCCGTCTTCTCGACGCTCGGCCAAGAAAATAACGCGCGATCGACGCCGTTTCCGGAGCCGACCGTTCGCTATTTCGCCTATTCTCGCTATTCTAACGTCGCGACGCGTCGCCGGCGTTCGCCTCGTTTACGCGTTTTTCGTCGCTTCGTCTTTTTTCGCGACGCGAACCGGCTTAAAGAAGGAGGCGCCCAACGGCGGGATCAAAATTTCGACCGACCAAGGCCGCCCGTCGCACGGCGCGTCGACGACCGGACGTAGCCCGTTCCCGACGCCGCTTCCGCCGTAATACGGCGAGTCGCTGCAGAAGATTTCTTGGTAGTCGACGCGCTCCGGAACGCCGATGGACGTGCGACGCGGCACCGGCGTAAAGTTCGCCGCGACGAGAATATGGTCTTTCCAATCCTCGGCTTTGCGCATAAAGACGAAAAGGCTCTCCTCCCAGCGTCCGCAACTGATCCACTCGAAGCCGCGCCCGTCGAAGTCGAGGTCGTGCAACGCTTTTTCCTCGCGGTAGAGGCGATTCAAGTCGGCGACGCAACGCTGCAATCCGCCGTGCGTGTCGTCGTATTGCAGGAGGTTCCAGTCGAGCCCGGCGTCGAAGTTCCACTCCTTCCACTGACCGATTTCCGCGCCCATGAAGAGCAACTTTTTCCCCGGGTGCGCCCACATATAACTATAGAGCAACCTAGCCAACGCGAATTTTTGCCAAAGGTCGCCCGGCGCGTTCCCGATCACCGTTCCCTTGCCGTGAACGACTTCGTCGTGCGAAATCGGCAAGACGAAGTTTTCCGAAAAGGCGTACATCAGGCTGAACGTCATTTGATCGTGGTGATACTTGCGGTAAATCGGGTCTTCCTTGCAATAACGGAGCGTGTCGTTCATCCACCCCATATTCCACTTCATCGAGAACCCGAGCCCGCCGTCGCAGACCGGTTTGCAGACGCCCGGCCAAG
>JAZQAP010000741.1:0-21189 GCA_045545275.1 Thermoguttaceae bacterium
GGAGAGTTTCGCGCCCTTCAAAGACGTTTCGACGAATTAGCGGCGTATCGAGGCGCGGCGTTTGACGATTCGAAAGCGGACGACTATCTTGCGAATCGCCGTCGCGTTGCGGAGCGGGCGTTGCGTTGCGAAAACGTTTTCCAATATTGGAATCGTTGGAATCGAGCGCAAGTGAAGTTGACGCAATACTTTCCGGAGTTGACGGAAGCGATTCGGAAGCGCGAAATTGCCGACGCCGACGTCGCGCCGATCTTGCGATATTTGCTTTTCGCGCGTTTTGCGGACGAAGTCGTCGACGCGTCGGAAACGTTGCGACTTTTTGTCGGAAGCGAGCGAGATCGGCAAGTCGAACGCTTCCGCTCATTTGACGAAAAACGCGCCGAGTTAACGAAACGCTTTGTCGTTTCGAAACTTGCGCGACGTTCGCCAACGTCGCGAATCGAGAATTTTCGACTTTCGAGAGAGGAACAGGCGGCGTGGACGTTTTTGAAACGCGAGATGGGGCTAAAGCGACATATGAGGTCGATTCGTCAAATTTTAGACGAGATTCAGCCGCTTTTGCCGACGCTAAAGTCTTGTCTCTTAATGAGTCCGCTTTCGGTCGCGCAGTATATGCCCGCCGACGGCGAGAAACGCGACGTTATTATATTTGACGAGGCGTCGCAAATGCCGGTTTGGGACGCCGTCGGCGCGATCGCTCGCGGTTCGCAGTTGATCGTCGTCGGCGACTCGAAACAGCTGCCGCCGACCAGCTTCTTCAAGCGCAAACTTGACGAAGAGGAACTCGGCGAAATGGAAGTCGAAGAAACGGAAAGTATTTTGGACGAATGCGTTGCGGCGCACATTCCGACGACGATGTTAACTTGGCATTACCGCAGTCGTCGGGAATCGTTGATCGCGTTTAGCAACCGGCGTTATTACGACGGTAAGTTGCAGACTTTCCCGGCGCCGAAAGACGACTCGCTCGGCGTTCGCTTCCGATACGTCGCGGACGGCCTTTACGAGAAGGGCGGTTCGACAACGAATAAACCGGAAGCGAAAGCGTTGGTAAACGACGTTGTCGCGCGACTTCGGTCGCAGAGTTTTAAGGGGAAGTCGCTCGGCGTTGTTACCTTCAACGAAGCGCAAAAGCATTTGATCGAGGACCTTTTAGACGACGCGCGCCGCAAATATCCGGAGATCGAGCCCTTTTTCGACGAGTCGGCTCTCGAGCCGGTTTTCGTCAAAAACTTGGAAAACGTTCAAGGGGACGAACGCGACGTTATTTATTTTTCGATCTGTTACGGACCGGACGCAAAGGGCGCGATTTCAATGAATTTCGGCCCGTTGAACGTCGAAGGCGGCGAACGACGATTGAATGTCGCGATTACGCGCGCTAAGGAGGAGAACGTCGTTTTCTCGTCGATTCGTTCCGCCGATATTAGCCTTTCGCGGACGCAAAAGAAGGGCCCGAGCGATTTGAAAGCGTTTCTCGAGTATGCGGAGAGCGGCGGCAGAATACTTGCGGAAACAACGTTGAACGAAGGAGTTCGGTTTGCGGACGATTTTACGTTTGAACGCGAGATCGCCGAATTCTTACGCTCGAAGGGATACGAAGTCGACGAACGCGTCGGAACGTCGCGACGGCGTGTCGATTTGGCCGTTGTTTTGACGAACGAGCAAACCGGCGAGCGGGAATACGTCGCCGCTATCGAGTGCGACGGCGCGACTTACGCTTCGGCGGAAACGGCGCGGGACCGCGATATTTTGCGGGCGCAGGTTCTCGAAAACCTCGGTTGGCGAACGATTCGCGTTTGGTCGACCGCTTGGACGCACGAGCGCGAAAAAACGGAAACGAAATTATTGCGCGAGTTAGAAGCGGCGTTCGTCGAGTTCGCGAACGAAAGAAACAAGCGCGACGAGAAAAAAGCGTCGGCGAACGACGAGCGCGTCGAAGCGCGCGTCGACGATTACGACTTGGAGCTCGACTTAGAACTCGACGACGATTCGAACGATTGGGCGACGCAAGATCGCGCGGCGGAGTCGGAAACTCGACGTTTCGCTTCGGCGATTTCGGCGGCGCGGATCGTTCGAAGCGAGTTGTCGGAGTACGACGAGAATTGCCGACCGTATCCAAGTCGCGATTATTCGACGCTTGGAACGTTTGCCATCGATCCGACGGAGGGCGAGGCCTTTCACGAGCGACTTCACGCCCGAAACTTTCGCGCGCTTCTTCAAAATCAGATGCGCGAAATTATCGCGACGGAGGCGCCGATTAAGGAATCCCTTCTTTTTCAACGGATGCGCAAGTATTGGGGCTATGCACGGGCCGGTTCGCAGATTACGGCGACGTTGCGCGACGCGACGCCGAGGGATATTTTGTCGACGCTCGACTCCGACGGCGCACGCGTTTTTGGGAACGCCGATCAGGATCCGCGAACTTATCGTTATTATCGGGTTATGAGGGCGGATTCGAACTTGCGCGAATTTGGGGACGTTCCGGAGGTTGAGTTGACGAACGCCTTGAAAGCGGCTCTCGACGAGTCGAAGGGGCCCTTCGACGAAGATAGAATTTTCCGCAACGCGTTAAATAAACTGGGGTTTCAGCGTTTGACGCAACAGATTAAAACGAGGCTTTGCGACGCGTTGCGTCAAGCGGCGACCGGACGTTGATTGGCGTCGCGTTGTTGTCGAGCGAAGAAAAGGAAACGTCGTCGCGAAGATTCTTGCGGCGGCGAGAGATTCCGCGCGGTTAAAGCGTTTTGGCGAATTTGACGCTCGGTCCAAAATAGAAGCGAACGTTGACAAACGCAACGCGTTAATTGGGAGGCGTTTGTCAACATTGGCTTTTATATTTTAAAGGAAAGCCTTGCGCTATTGCCGTTTGACTCGAGAGGCAAAATTTACTTCCTTTTTTACTGCTTACGCGCATTATAGCGAAAAAAACGAACTCGTCGGAAATACGTTTTCAAGCGGATAGTCTTCTTTTTTTCAAAGTAAGTTTTAAGGAATTCCTAATTTTAATTGGTTGAACGTCCTCTCTTTTCCGGGTATAATGAAAATTTTATCGGTTGAAAACGCGACGTTTTACAGCGACGCGGAACGTTTCGACGACGTTTTGTTCAACGCGAAAAATTTGCGATAGTTTATTAAAGAGAAGCGAGCGTAAAATGGCGAAAGGCGATGTTTACGCGCCCGGGATGCGAATCGTTGTTCGCGACGAAGAGTGGTTGGTGCGCGCGGTTGAAACGGAAGGGCAGGGACGCGGAACGCAACGAATTTTGCGCGTCGTCGGAACGTCGCCGCTCGTTCGCGACGTTGAGCGAATTTTTGTCGACGCGTATGAAAAAAGAATCGAAATTTTTAATCCGCTCAAAACGAAGTTGAAGATCGATTCGAGCCGTTTTTTTCTGCGGAGTCGACTCTTTGTCGAAAGTTTATTGCGTCAGACGCCGCCGACCGACGAATTTTTGCACGTCGGGTACGGCGCCGCGATCGATTCGACGCCGTTTCAGCGAGAGCCCGCGCTTGTCGCGTTGAGGGCGCCGCGTCAAAGAATTCTTATCGCCGACGCCGTCGGGTTGGGGAAAACGATCGAATGCGGGATTCTTTTAACCGAGTTGATCAAACGCGGCAAAGGCAAACGTATTCTCGTCTTGGCCGTTAAGAGTATGATGACGCAATTCCAAAAGGAGCTTTGGGCGCGTTTTACGATATCGCTCGTTCGACTCGATTCGGTCGGGATTCAGCGCGTTCGCGAACGGATTCCGACAAACCATAACCCGTTTAATCACTTCGATAAGACGATTATTTCGATCGACACGCTGAAGGAAACGCACTATCGCAATCTGTTGGAAAACTGCCGTTGGGACGTTATCGTCGTCGACGAAGCGCACAACGTCGCCGAGCGCGCGACGAACTCCGCTCGTTCGCAACGTTCGCGGTTGGCGAAAACGCTCGCTTCGCGTTGCGATTCGCTGATTATGCTCTCCGCGACGCCGCACGACGGGCGCAAACGCTCCTTCGCCAGCTTGATGACAATGTTGAACCCGACGGCGATCGTCGACCCGGAAAATTACGGGCCGAAAGACGTTAAAGGGCTGTTCGTTCGTCGTTTCAAAAAAGACGTTAAAGACCAAATCGCCGACGAATTTCCGGAGCGCGAAGTCTTCTCCAAAAGCGCGAAAGCGACGGCGGAGGAGGAATCGGCGTTCGAAGCGTTGACGCGCATTGCGTTTCGGAAGATCGACCGTCGAAAAACCGGAAATTTGCTCTTCAAGACGACGCTCGAAAAAGCCCTCTTTAGCGGCCCGGACGCTTGTCGCGAAACGTTGCGCAAACGGTTGCGAACGCTTGAAAAAGACGCGGAAAACGACGCCGACGCTCGCGCCGACGCGGAGCAACTGCGGATGCTCGACGCCGCGCTCGACAAAATCGAGGTCGACGCGAATTCGAAATATTCGCTGTTAAAACGAATGCTTAACCCGAAAAACGGCGAGCTGAAATGGAATCCGAACGACGCCGACGATCGCGTCGTCGTTTTTACCGAACGTCTTGCGACGATGCGGTTTTTGGCCGAAAACCTGCGGCGCGACCTCGGCTTAAAAGCGGAGCAAATCGCGACGCTCGACGGGAGTATGTCGGACGTCGACACGCAAGAAATCGTCGAAAAGTTCGGCAACGAAACGTCGAAAATTCGGCTTCTGATCTGCACCGACGTCGCGTCTGAAGGGATTAACTTGCATTACTTCTGTCATCGTTTGATTCATTACGACGTTCCTTGGTCGCTGACCGTCTTCCAACAGCGGAACGGGCGCGTCGACCGATACGGGCAAAGTCGGCGACCGGAAATTTACTACTTGTCGACCGAAAGCGTCGTCGAACGAATCAAGGGCGACGCTCGCGTTCTCGAACTTTTGATTCAAAAGGATAAAGAAGTCGTCGAGAGCATCGGCGACCCGTCGGAGTTTACGCGTTGTTTCGACGTCGAATCGGAGGAGGCGCAAGTCGCGGAGGCGATGAGCGCGGCGGCGGAAAATCCGACGGCGTTCGACGAGTTCGCGGAAGCGCTGAACCCGGACGAAGACGACTTTTTTTCCTTTTTGAACGAACCGCAAGAGCCGGTCGCGAGCGCCGACGTTGAAACGACGCGCAAAACGCCGTCCCTTTTCGCGTCCGATTTCCGTTATGCGAAAAACGCGCTCGAATTTCTCAAGCGAGAGAATCGGGAAACGGTCGACTTTGACGCTTCGAACGAGGGCGAAATCAATTTAACGCCGCCCGATTCCTTGCTTTACCGAATGCGGCGTTTGCCGAAAGAGTTGATTCCGGAGGAGGCGAACGGACGATTTCGCCTTTGCGACGACCGCGACGCGATCAAGGCGGAGATTCGCCGTTGTCGCGAGTCGGAGGGCGTTTGGCCGACGCGTCAACTCCTTTGGGAGCAGCATCCGGTTCTCCTTTACCTTAACGACGTCGTCGCGACGACGGTCGATCGCGGCGAAACGCCGGTTATCGCGCTTGGCGAAGATTTGCCCGCAAACGAAGTCGTTTTTCTCGTTTACTCGGTCGTTTCGAACCGACGCGGGGGACCGATTCTTTGCTCTTGGATCGGCGTTCGCTTCCGCGACGGCAAGCTGGTCGACGTTCGTTCGCTCGAAGAATGGTTGCCGAAGTTGCGGATGAACGACGAAAAGCGCCCGAACCCTTATTTCGGCGACTTGGCGCAAACGTTCGACGCGGCGCCGCTCGAAGCGTTGTTAAAAGACGTCGTTCGAGAAGCGGAACGCGACGTTTTAACGCGGCTTACCCGCTGGGAAAAGGAGAATCGCCCGATCTTGGAAGCGCGCCTTAACGAACTCGAAACCCTTAAAAAAGAAGGGGAAGTAATTCAGGAACAATTCGACTTCGGGGACGGCGCTCCGAGCGACCCGAAACTCGAACGCCTCCGCGAGAAAAAGCGAAATTTTGAAAAAGCGGTCGAAAATTATAAAACTTGGCTCCGCGACGCGGCGACGCCGGAGAAAACGCCTTACGTTCGAATCGTCGCCGTCGCGAAAGGAGGCTTCTAATGCCCGTCGATTTTGCCGGTATTTCCAATTGCAACGAGTTTTACGCCGATTTTTACCTCGAACAACTTTTCGACGACGACTTAAAACTTTACGCGAAGAAAGGCGGCGAGTCGAACGCGTCCGATAAAACGCCGACGCAACGCTTGACGGCGCTTCGTCGCGAGTTTTTCGCCGTTCGTTCCGAACTCGAAAACCGAACGTCCCGTTCTCGACGTTGGGAGGCGACCGCCGACTTTGTCGGCGAACTTCTCGTCGCTCTCGGGTACGCGGTCGACCGTTCTGACGCGCCGATTCGCGAAACGAACGGCGGCAAGACGTTGCCGTTGCGCGCCGAAGTTCGCCGCCCGGACGGTTCGCCTTGGCTTTGGGCGCTCGAGGTCGTCGACGAAGCGGACGGCGAGGGCGACCCGTTGCGTCAAAAGCCGTTCGTCGAGCAATACCCGGCGACGGTCGACCCGAAAAAACGGCTCGACGAAGTCGAATTTGAAACGATCGTAACGCGCGAAATTTTCGGACTTGGCGAAGAGGCGCCGCGTTGGGTTCTCCTCGTTCGATACGACCGAATCGTCTTAATCGACCGAACGAAATGGATCGACAAACGCTCGCTCCAGTTCGACCTGCTCGAAATTTTCGACCGTCGCGAACCGACGACGTTGGCCGCGACCGCCGCTTTGTTGTCGCGCGAGTCGCTTTGTCCGAACTCCGGCGCTCCGATTCTCGACGAATGGGAAGAGAAGTCGCGCCAACACGCCGTTTCGGTTTCGAACGATTTAAAGTACGCCGCTCGCGAGGCGGTCGAGCTTCTCGGGAACGAAGCGGCGCGTTGGATGAGGGAAAACGGGCGCGGCGTTTATAATCGCAACTTAGCCGACAAGTTGACGCAAGAGTGCTTAATTTATCTTTACCGCCTTCTCTTCGCGTTTTACGTCGAATCGCGCTCGGAGAAACTCGGGTACGTTCCGATGAAAGCCGACGCGTACCGTTTCGGGTATTCCCTCGAAGCGCTTCGCGATTTTGAAAACGCCGCCTTGGCGACGCCGCGCGAGCAAGACGGCTATTACCTCGACGAGTCGATCAAACTGCTTTTCGGGCTCTTCGCCGAGGGCGCGCAAGGGCCGACGAACGGAGACCTCTTCGACGACGCGAACGACGGCGCGAGCGTTGAGAACGCCGAAAAAACGCAAATCCCGATTTCTTACGGCTTTCGATTCGACCGCGTCGACGGTTGGCTCTTCGCGGCGGACGAAACGCCGACGCTCGACGTCGCGCTGGCGAGAGTTTTCGGAGAGGAAACGGAATCGGACGAAGCGAAAGCGGATAAAAAAGGCGAGCGGAAACCGAAAACGTCGACGCCGCTTCTCGACGCGGCGCGCATTCGCAACGTCGTTTGGCGGCGAATTATCGAGCTGCTTTCGCTGACCGATCCGAGCGGCGGCAAGGGGGAAAGCGGCAAACGCGGCGGCAAAAAGACGAAGCGCGGCCGCGTCAGTTACGCTCGACTCGGCGTCGCGCAACTCGGCTCCGTTTACGAAGGCCTCCTCGCTTACGACGGTTTCTTCGCCGAAGAGGAGCTTTACGAAATCAAAAAAGCCGGCGAAGAGTACGACCCGCTTCAACAAGCGTTCTTCGTAAATAAAGACGCGCTTGACGATTACGGCGAAGACGAGCGCGTTTACGAATACGTCGAAGACGCGGAGGGCGTTCTCGTCAAGCGGCTGAAAAAATACGAAAGGGGCGCCTTCGTTTACCGCTTGGCCGGGCGCGACCGCGAAAAGTCGGCGTCGTACTACACGCCGGCGTCGTTGACTCAGTGCCTTGTAAAGTACGCGCTCAAAGAACTTATCGGCGACAAGCCGGGCGACCCGAATTACAAAACGGCGGACGAAATCCTCGAATTGACCGTTTGCGAACCGGCGATGGGGTCGGCGGCGTTCTTGAACGAAGCGGTCAACCAACTCGCGGACGCTTACCTTGCTCGCAAACAGCGCGAGCTCGGCGAATGGATTGAGAGCGACAAACTCGAACGCGAAACGCAAAAAGCGCGCGCTTTTATCGCCGACCGCAACGTTTTCGGCGTCGACTTGAACCCGACGGCGGTCAAGTTGGGGGACGTTTCCCTTTGGCTAAACTCCATTTTCGCCGGTCGTTTCGTTCCTTGGTTCGGCGGGCAGCTCGTTTGCGGGAACTCGCTCGTCGGAGCGCGGCGCGACGTTTACGACTCGAAACTTGTTACGCAACGACGCAAAGGCGCCGCGACTTGGCTCGACTCGGCGCCGACTCGCGTCGAGCCCGGTTCTAAGCGAGATACCGAAACGATTTACAGCTTCTTGCTCCCGGATCTCGGGATGGCGAGTTACGACGATAAAGTCGTCAAGAAAAGACGACCGGAGGCGCTGAAAAAGATCGCCGAGTGGAAAAAGGAGTTCTGCGCGCCCTTTACGGACGACGAGCGCAAGTTGCTGGAGCGGTTTTCGCGCCGCGTCGACGAACTTTGGGCGCAACACGTCGCGGCGCTGCGCAAGTTCCGCGAAGAAACGACGGACCCGCTCCCGATCTTCGGGCGCGAGGACGACCCGTTGACGCGAACGACGTTGGCGGAAAAGAACTTGCGTTTGCGGCGTTTGGAAGACGACGCGCTGAACGAAAGCTCGACCCCGTACAAGCGGCTGAAAGCGGCGATGGACTTGTGGTGCGCGCTCTGGTTTTGGCCGATCGACAAAGCGGATATGCTCCCGACCCGTTGGGTTTACTTCGCGACGCTCGAGTATATCTTCCAAGACGAATTGACGTCGGAGTTTACGAAGAAGCTCGACGCCGAGGGACGTCCGACGCTCTTCCCGGTCGACGGGCGCGAAGAGGCGTTGACGATGGGCGAAACGCTCGGGCGCGTCCGTATCGACGATTTACGCCGCGAGATACCGATTTTCGACGTCGCGTGCGAAGTGGCGGAGGAGCGGCGTTTTCTCCATTGGGAGCTGACGTTCGCCGATATTTTCGAAGACCGCGGCGGATTCGACTTAATCTTAGGAAACCCGCCTTGGGTGAAGGTCGAGTGGAACGAGACCGGGATTTTGTCGGACTTTGAACCGAGTTTCGCGATTCATAAACTCTCCGCGTCGCGGGTCGCCGAACTGCGCGACGAGACGTTCGAGGCGAACCGGAGCGCCGACCCGGAAAAAGACCTCGAAACGGCGTATTTGAGCGAATACGTCGAAATGACGGGGCGTAAAAACTTTCAAGGTTCGGCGACGAATTATCCCGCGCTTAAAAATACAAAAACAAACGACTATAAAAATTTCATTTGCCAAGGTTGGTATCTCGCTAACAAAGGCGGCGTCGTCGGTTACGTTCACCCGGAAGGCGTTTACGACGACCCAAACGGCGGGAAACTGCGCCGCGAAATTTACTCGCGTTTGCGGTATCACTTACAATTCCTGAATTTTACATCTCTTTTTGCTGAAATTGACGGACATGTGAAATTTGGATTAAACATCTTTGGCGCTAAAAGAGAACAGCGGCAGTTTACGCATATTTCCAATTTGTTTGACGTTTCAACCGTTTACGAATCGTTAGAAAAAATAAAGGGGGGGAAGGTTGGCGGAATTAAAACCGACGCGAACAAGTGGAACGTCGCGGGGCACCAAGACCGCGTTATTTCGGTCGGCGACAAGGAACTCGCGCTTTTCGCGAAGCTTTACGACGCGCCCGGAACGCCTCCCGACGAAGCGCGCTTGCCGTCGTTGCACACGATTCAACTTCTCAACGTGTTGGAAAAGTTCGCCGCGTATCCGAAGCGTCTCGGCGATTCACAAACCGGTTATCATTCAACTCAACATTGGAACGAAACGAACGCGCAAAAAGACGGAACGATTTGCCGCGAAACGCGATTTCCCGAAACGCCGCGCGAATTAATCCTTTCCGGGCCGCACTTTTACGTCGGGGCGCCGTTCAACAAATCGCCGCAGGAAGTTTGCGAACATAACAGCCATTACGACAATATCGATTTAACGGTTTTGCCGGACGATTACCTCCCGCGCACCAACTACGTTCCCGATTGCCCCCCAGCGGATTACGAGCGGCGAACGCCGAGCGTTCCGTGGGACGCGTCGAAAAAAGTAACAAACTTTAATCGTCTTGTTTTTCGACGAATGTTAAGCCAGGCGGGAGAAAGGACTTTAACTCCTGCTATCGCACCTAAAAATATTGGGCATATTAACCTTTGTTTTTCGCTTTGTTTTAATAATATCAAAAATTTATTGCGCTTTGCAGCGGCTAGTTTTTCTCTCCCGTTTGATTATTTCGTTAAATCAACGGGAAGAGCCGATTTTTTTAAGGATATTTGCGCGCAACTTCCTTTTATTGAGGAAAACTACCGTCAGCTTGCGGTTCGCGGTTTGGCGTTGAATTGCCTAACGACGCATTACGCGGAGCTTTGGCGCGAGTGTTGGGACGACGCGTTCACGTCGGACGCTTGGACGCTCGACGACGAACGGTTGGCGCCGGACGCTTTTTCGCGGCTTACGTCGACGTGGCGTCGCGATTACCCGTTGCGGAGCGATTTCGCGCGTCGTCAGGCGCTGATCGAGATCGACGTTTTGGTCGCTCGGGCGCTCGGGCTGACGCTCGACGAACTTTGCGCGATCTATCGCATTCAGTTCCCGGTCTTGCGACAAAATGAAGCGGACACGTGGTACGACCGCGCCGGGCGAATCGTCCACACTTGCTCTAAAGGCTTGACCGGAGTCGGGTTCTCGCGTCCGGAATGGAACGAAATCAAGGACGCGCAAGACGGCGTTTTCCGTCGCGAGGTCGTCGACGGTTGGCTCCCGAACGCTCCGACGCGGACGATCGAGTATCGAGCGCCGTTCGACCGCCGCGACCGAGAAGAGGATTACCGCGTCGCGTGGGAGGCGTTCGACCGCCGCGCCGACGTCGAGAAATAACCGCGACCTAGGACGCCGGACGTCCGACGTTGCGTTCGGCAAAATTTTCGGTATAATAAAGTAAAAACGTTTTCGCGCTTGTCGCCCAACCGCCCTTAACGAGGTAACGTTATGTCGCACGACGCCCCCGATTCGCTTTCGCTCGATACGTATCCGTCGGTTCCGTCGGTCGTTGCGTCGCAAGCGCGCCGCGCCGTCGAGGATTTCGTCCGCACGACGTTCCCGACCGACGCGGAGCCTTGGTTCGAAACGACTTGGGACGAGTTTCTCGGCAAGTCGAACCAACTTTTCCGCGGGCCGTTTTACTCGCTGAAACTTCCGTTTAAGCCCGGCGAAAAACAGGGCGACTTTTTCCCGGACGTTCCGACGTCGTTTCCGCCGTATCTCCACCAAGAGCGCGCGTTTGAACGACTTGCGAGCGAACCGCCGCTCTCGACGCTGATCGCGACCGGCACCGGCTCTGGGAAGACGGAGTCGTATATGATTCCGATTCTCGATTGGTGCCGCCGAGATCGAACGCGACGCGGAATCAAGGCGATTATCGTTTATCCGATGAACGCCTTGGCCAACGACCAAGCGAAACGTTTCGCGAAAACGATTTACGACAATCCGAACTTGCGCGGGCTTCGGGTCGGCCTCTTCGTCGGCGGACTCGACGAAACGAAAGCGACCGCGTTAATGTCGGAAGACTCCGTCGTTACGAGTCGCGAAGCGCAGCGCGAAACGCCGCCCGATATTTTGCTGACGAACTATAAAATGCTCGACTACATGTTGACGCGGCCGAAAGATTATCCGATTTGGCGCTTCAACGAACCGGGCGTGTTGCGATACGTTGTCGTCGACGAGTTGCACACGTTCGACGGCGCGCAGGGCGTCGACTTGGCGTGTCTGTTGCGACGCGTCTTAGCGCGGGCAAAAACGTCGAAAAAAGACGTTTGTTTCGTCGGTTCGTCGGCGACGCTCGGAGACGGCGCCGACGAAAAGAAACGAACGCTCGACTTTGCAAGTTGTTTATTCGGCAAGACTTTTGATTCGGACGCGCTGATCGGCGAACAAACGTTGGAACCGGGAGACTTGATCGGCAACCGTCTTACGGTATGGGGACGCGACGTCGAAGCCGCCGACGCGATCGCTTGCGGTTGGGCCTTTTGCGACGGGAAAGTCGATTATTTGCGCAAACAAGTCGAGCTTTGGTTCGGCGACGATTTCGCGCTCTCCGAAGAGCCGGACGAGGAGGAACGCGTCGAGTTGGGCGAACAGCTTTTGACGCTCGCCTTTTTCCAAAATTTGATTAAAACGTTGGCCGGCAATACGTTGGACGTCGACGAGTTGGCGCGGGCGATGAAGAGATCTATCGCTAGGTTCGACTGGAAAAACGCCGAGGCCGTCGCCGCGCTCTTCGACGGGGCGTTCGCGCTTCTCGGGTTTGCTCGACGCCGCGTCGTCAAGAGCGACGGAACCGTCCAAACCGCGCCGTTTTTGAACGTTCGCGTTCAGTTGTGGATGCACGAGCTGACGCAAGCGGTCGCGTCGGTCGAGCGCAACCCGAGGATTCGTCGCGCTTACGAACTTTCTCCAAACGAAGGCGTTCGCTTTTTGCCGTTGGCGCACTGTCGCGCTTGCGGTCGAATCGCTTACGCCGCTTGGATTTCGGAACAGAGACGGCGCGTAAGCGGCGACGTGCGCAAGATTTATAATGAATTCTTCCGCGGAAAAAACTCGACGAAACTTCATTACTTGTACGTCGACGACGAAGAAAATCTGGACGACGAGGAAAAACGTAAGCGCGAGAAAATTTGCGGTCGCTGTTTGACGATCTTGCGTCGCGACGCGACCGAGTGCCCGTGTTGCCGCGCGAAACACGACGAAAACTCCGAAAACGATTCGTTTGTAAATATTGTCGACGAAGGAGTTGGGGAAGACGGAAACGGCTGTTGCCCTCGGTGCGGAGCGCAAGAGCTCGCGCTCGTCGGGGCGCGGTTGGCGAGTTTGACGAGCGTTGCGATCGCGCGGCTTTTTTCCTCCGCGTTCAACGACGGGGCGGTCGGCGAGCGGAAGTTGTTGGCCTTTTCCGACTCCGTTCAAGACGCGTCGCACCGAGCCGGCTTCTTTTCGGCGCGCACATACGGTTTCAATTTTCGTTCCGCGTTGCAAAAATATGTCGATTCGCATCGCGAATCTCCGACGTTAAGCGAGACGCCGCAAGGTTTTGTCGATTTTTGGCTTAAAAAATTGGGAAGTCGCGCCAAGTTTGTCGAGCAGTTCATCCCGCCCGATTTGACGGTCGACCGGCCCGCTTACGACGCGGTTTTCGAACAAAACGTCGACGCAAGCGACGCGGCGTTTTTGACGAAAAACAAGGAAAATATCGACCGGCTTTTCGACTTGACCGAGCGCCGCGTTCATTGGGAAATCCTTAAAGAATACGGGTTTGCGGCGCGAATCGGGCGCACGCTCGAAAAATCGAATTGCTCGATACCGACGTTGCGACCGGAGATTCGCGACGCTTGGGCCGACAAAGCGGCGCGGCGCTTGACGCCGGAGTTCGGCGTTTTTCAACGCCTAGGCGAAACCGCCGTTCGCAACCTCTTGACGCGGACGATTTTACGCGTTGTTCGAACGATGCGGGTCGAGGGCGCGATTTACGCCGATTTTCTCGCCGAATATATGCGAACCGGTTCCGCGTTTCAATTGGGGCGTTTGCCGTTTATGCCCAATTTTTCGGAAAAACGCGCTCCTGTTTTCGTTGCGAAAAGCAGGGCGCTGAATCGACGTTTTCGAACGTTGAAAACGTTGAACGACGTTTTAAACGACGAAGTTAAAGACGCTTACGACGCGCTCGATCGTTTGGAACTGTCTTCGGCGACCGAAAGCGATTGGACGGAAATTTTAGAGAAGCTGTTTGAAGTTGGGACGGAGTTAGGCGCGTTGCGTTGCGAAAAGATTGCGCGCGACGTCGTTTGGGGATTGAATCCGGACGTCTTTATCGTCGAAACTAAAGTCGCGCAGATTAAAGACAAACGCGGCCGACTCTTGCCAATTTCCGAGTCGGAGTTGGCGATTTTCAACGTCGAGGCGGTCGAGGGCGGCGAGTCGCGGCGTTATTATCGCGATTTGTATCGCAACGGAATGATGCGACGCGTTGTCGCTCGCGAGCATACCGGACTTCTGGAGCGAGAGGAGCGCGAGAATCTGGAAAAAGCGTTTATCGCCGGACGTTCCTTGGCGGCGCCGAACCTTTTGTCCTGCACGCCGACGTTGGAGATGGGGATCGATATTGGAACGCTTTCTTCGGCGATTCTTTGTTCCGTTCCGCCCGGACGCGCCAACTACGTTCAGCGGATTGGTCGAGCGGGACGTAAAGACGGCGTCGCGTTCAACTTAGTCGTCGCGTCGGGGCTGGCGCACGACTCGCATTTTTTCGCCGAGCCGCGAGAAATGGTTTGCGGCGAAATCGTTCCGCCCGGGATTTTTTTGAAAGCGCCGGCCGTTTTGGAGCGGCAATTGATCGCGTGCTGTTTCGACCGTTGGATCGAGGCGCTCGACGGCGAAACGAGAGCGATTCCCAAGAATTTGAAGGCGGTTCTCGACGTAATTTCGACGTCGAACGAGAAAACGTCGGCGTTTCCATTTAATTTTTTACAATATGTCGAATTACAACGAACGGAAATTTTCGACTCTTTTCGCGAAATTTTTCAAGAGGATTTTGGCGACGATGAAGAGAGCGTTGAATATTTGCGCGCTTTTATGAGCGACAAGAACGAAGGAACGCTCGAGTGGAAAATTCTTCGACCGCTAATGAGTTTGGCGCAAGAGCGAAAGACTTTAACGTCCAAAATTAAAACGGTTCACGAACGCCTTAAACGATTGGAAAGCGGCGAGCGCGACGAGTACGTCGACGGACAAATCGCCGCGTTGAAAAACGAAAAGGCGTATTTACAAGATCGCGTTAAGGAAACGAACCAAAAAGACGTCTTTAACTTCTTTACCGACGAAGGGTTATTGCCGAATTACGCGTTTCCCGAAACCGGCGTTAAATTGCGTTCGGTGATTTATAGGGATCGCAAAGGCAACGAAGAGCGCGTCGCTTTCAAAGCGCGTTCGACGGTCGAGGAGTACGAACGGCCGGGAAACACCGCGATTCAAGAGTTTGCGCCGGGCGCCGTCTTTTACGTCGGCGGTCGCAAGCTGACGATTAATCAAATCGACGCGTCGCCAGAGAACCGCGAAACTTGGCGTTTTTGCGGAAATTGCGATCATATGGAAAAGATCGATCCGACGATCCCGACCGTTCCGAATCCTTGTCCAAAATGCGGAAGCGCGACTTGGGCGGACGGTTCGCTGACGCGCGACGTCGTTCGCTTAAAGCAAGTGATTTCGGCTCTTTCCGAGAAAAATAGTCGCGCCTTCGACGCGGACGAGCGGCGCGAACCGGTCTTTTTTAACGCTCATATGATCGTCGATTACGACGCGGAAAACGTTAAGCGCGCTTTTAAAGCGCCGGAGTCGGAAACGCTTTGGGGCGTCGAGTATCTCCGCAAGGCGACTTTTCGCGAAATCAATTTCGGTCGCGCCGACGCGGAACTCGAAGTGGAGATTGGCGGACGCAAAACGCCGGAAAAAGGTTTTCGAGTCTGTAAAAAATGCGGACGCGTATTTGACGAAACGAAAGGTCGGATCGAACATCGTCCGTACTGCGATTATTTTTTGAAGGAAAAGAAAAAGCAAAACGAGATTGAACTCGACTGTTTTTACCTTTATCGCGAATTTGAGTCGGAGGCGATTCGGATGCTAACGCCGCTCGGCGAGATGGACGTCGAGGAATTGCAACCGTCGATTATCGCCGCGTTCCTTACCGGGCTGAAGGAGTATTTTCACGGCGCCGTCGATCATTTGCAGGTTGCCGTCGTCGAGGAACCGGTCGCCGATTCGCACGTTAAGAAAAGAATTATAACGATTTACGATCAAATTCCAGGGGGAACCGGCTACTTAAAAGAACTCTTAAAAACGCCGGATCGATTCTTCGATATGCTCCAAATGGCGCGCGACAAACTTAAAAATTGCGAATGCGCGAAAGACGAAGAGAAAAACGGTTGTTATCGTTGCATTTACACGCGTCGAATGAATCGGGATTTGTCGAAAATCAAGCGAACGGAAGCGTTGGCGTTTTTACAAAGCGTCTTGGCGATGCGCGATCGTCTCAAAGAGGTGACCGCCTTAAGTGAAATTCCTGTTTTCGGATTATTCGAAAGCGAGTTAGAAAAGCGGTTTATCGAAGCGTTGCGACGCGTCGAGTATAAGAACGCGGAGGGACAAACGGTTCGAGCCGAGTTGAAGAAACAAGTGGTCGGCGGCGTTCCGGGGTACCTTTACCAAATTGGCGATCGCGTTTACGAAATTTTTCAACAGTACGACATAGGAGAAAACGAAGGCGTCGAGCGCCCGTCGCGCGCCGACTTTTTGATTCGTTCGACGCGTCAATCGCAAGACAATTTCAAACCGATCGCCGTTTTTACCGACGGATTCGAATATCACGGCGATATTTTGTCGAAAAAGAGCGAATATTCGTTTCATCAAGATTTGCTAAAGCGTTGGACGATATCGCGTTCCGGTCGATTGCGCTGTTGGTCGATTTCTTACGACGACGTCAAACGAAAATTTGACGAAACTGCCGGCGGCTATAGCGACGACGATTCGCCGTTTTTGCGTTGTCGACCGGCGGAAATGTTGTTGCGCCAAGGGAAAGCGCAAGAGAGGTCTTGGGCTCGATTGCCTGAAACGAACTCGTTTGATTCTTTGATTCGTTTTTTAAGCGCGCCCGAGGAGGCGACGGCGGGCGATTGGGAAGACGTCGCGTTCAATTTTGCGCACGAGTTGGCGTTTGCGCCCGACGGTAAAAAAGTCGGAACCGAGCTTAGCGCGGCGCGCGAAACGGTGGAAAAGCTTTTGTCGACAATCGCTTATCGTAATTACGAGGCGAGCGTTGAGGAATTGACGAGGAGGAAAACGACCGCGAACGGCGCGTTTTTCGCTTCGACGTTTTACGTTGGCCCGATTCGTTGCGACGCCGCGTTGGCTCGCGATAAAAAAGGCGACGACGTCGCGTTTATTTTTCGCATAAACGACGAAGATTTGGTACTTACAGATCGACAAGAGTTCAAACAAGTTTGGAATTACGCGCTTCGAGCTTTGAACGTTTTGCAATTTTTGCCCGGCGCCGCGCTTGTTACAACGCGGTTTGTTCGCGAAGGATTTGCCGTTCCCGAGGCTGCGTCGTCGCAAAACGACGAGTGCGACGAATTGTCGGACGCGTTTCCGGAAGTCGAGGGAATTTTAACGATCGTTCGTCAAAACGGTTGGCCGTTTCCGAGCGTCGGTTGGGAGTTAGACGTCGACGGCGAAGTGCGGGGCGCCGCCGAGTTGGCTTGGCCGCAAAGGAAAATCGCCGTTTTAACGGAGCCCGACGATCGCGACGCTTTTGTCGCCGACGGTTGGAGGATCGTTGAAGTCGACGAAGAAAACGACGGCGTTTCGGCGTTTGTCGAAATGTTTAATAACGAAGCGCAAATGGAGATAACGCAATGAGTTCGGTTGCTAAACAGATTACGACGTCGCTTCAGTTTTTAGGAGCGCTCAGCCAGTTGCCGAAAAAAACGCAGAAGGCGGCGCGCGACTGCGTTTCGAAGTTTCAAAATAACTCGACGAGCGCCGGGCTGAATTACGAAACGATTCGCAACGCGGTAGACAAGAATATGCGCAGCCTCCGCGTCGACAAGGATTATCGCATTATTCTTTCGCATCCGGGAGGCTCCGTCTACTTTCTCCTTTGGATTGCGAAACACGACGACGCGTATGATTGGGCGACGCGCAAAAAGTTGACGATCAACCCTAACTCGGGCGCCGTGCAGCTTTTGGAAATTCCTTGCGTTACTGTCGACGCGTCGAAGCGCGCCGTTTGGAACGACGCGGCGTCGGCGGAGAAGACGAACGGTTTTTTCGAGCGTTTCGACGACGAAAGCCTTTTAAAATTGGGCGTTCCGGAAGAGTTGCTCCCGGCGACGCGTCGCGTAAAGACGGAGGACGAGCTTGACGCCTTGGAAAAGGACTTTCCGACCGCGGCTTACGCTCGTCTTTTTATGTTGGCCTGCGGCGAACCCTACGAAAACGTCTTACAAGACGTCGTTCAACAGGAAAACGATAGTTTCGACGCGACCGATTTCGAAAAAGCGTTGGAACGCGACGACTCTAAAGCCCAATTTTATGTTATTTCCGATTCGGCCGAAATGGCGGCGATTTTCGACGCGCCTCTGGAGCATTGGCGAATTTTTCTCCATCCGACGCAGCGCAAATTGGCGGAAATGAACGCGTCCGGCCCGGTTCGCGTTTTGGGAAGCGCCGGTTCCGGTAAAACCGTCGTCGCGATTCATCGCGCTAAATATTTGGCGGAAAAGGTGTTCAATCGTCCCGGCGATCGGATTTTGTTTACGACGTATACTAAAAATTTAGCGCTCGATATTTGGGATCGTTTGGAGGACGTTTGCGAAAACAACGGCGATGCCTTGAAACGAATCGAGGTGAAAAATCTCGACGCGTGGACGCTTAACTATTTGAAAAATAATGGTTACCAAAGCGGCCTTGTTTATGGTTTCGAGTCGAAACTCGACGAATTTTGGGAAAAAGCGATAGCGTTGTATCGACCGGAATCGGGCGCGTCGCCGTTTTCCGAGAATTTTTTTAAGGACGAATGGTCGCAAGTCGTTCAGCCGCAAGATGTTTTTACGTTGAACGATTATTACCGAGCGAAGCGAAACGGGCGCGGTTGGCGCTTGGATCGTAAAGATCGTAAGGAAATTTGGCCGGTTTTCGAAGAATTTCGCGCGTTATTGAGCGAAAATCGTCTGAAAGATTCCGACGATCTTTACCGCGACGCCGCTCGACTCGTCGAACGCGAAGGAGGCGAGCGACCTTATCGAGCGGTGATTGTCGACGAAGCGCAAGATTTTGGCCCGCAAGCGTTTAGGTTGATCAGAGCGTTGGCGCCGGAAGGGCCGAACGATCTTTTCGTCGTTGGCGATTCGCATCAGAGAATTTACGGTTTTCCGACGACGCTTGCGAAATGCGGCGTCAATATCCAGGGGCGCGGTAAGAAGTTACGCGTCAACTATCGCACGACGAAGGAGACATATCGTTTCGCGGCGGCGACGTTGAAGAATTTAAGTTTTGACGATTTAGACGGTTCGGAAGATCCGCTCGAACATTGTCAATCGTCGACGAGCGGCCCGGCTCCGCAAGTTCTTAATTTTCAAACCGCCGACGAAGAAAAAGCGGCCGTTTTGAAAATTCTTAAAGACTTAAAGGACGATAACGTCGAGCTTTCCGACGTTTGTATTGTCGCGCGAAAAAACGATATCTTGGACGGCTTCGAGGAATTTTTGCGCGAATGCGAAGCGCCGACGTATCGAATCAAAGAGAAGGACGACCGACGCGTTAAAGGCTTGCGATTAGCGACGATGCACCGCGTGAAGGGGATAGAGTTCGATTACGTTCTCGTCGTATCGGCGAACGCCGGAGTGTTGCCGCTAAAAATGTTGGTCGAACAAGAAAACGAGATTGATAAGCGTTTAGCCGAGAAAAAAGAACGCGCGTTGTTTTACGTCGCTTTAACTCGCGCTCGTAAACGGGTTTATGTAACGTCGTTCGGCAAGCCGAGCGAATTTGTCGCGTCGAATTCGTAAACGGCGGCGATTAGGCAAACTACTTGGCTTTTGGCCGTTGTATTAGAAACGAGGATTTTCTTTTGACGGGCGCGGTTTATTGGGAACCGACGCAAACAACGCCGACTTGCGAGTAAGCGCGTCCGATTAATTTTTGGGGTCGTAGATTATATTACGTCGCGCGCAGTGTTCCCGCCAATTTGTTGCGACATAAAGTCAACGAAACGTTCGCGCAAACTTATCATACGTAGACCTAAGGACTTTCGTCGATTTAAAACGCTTTGTTTTTATATAACGAAACATACGCAAGAGGAAAAAAGTGTAATTTACCATCCGTTTTTCATTGGAGCGAAGATTGGCGGACGTTCCCACGCTGTAAGGAAGAAAGAATACGACGTTTGCCGAGCTGATTGAAAAGCTAAAAAATACAATGGCGACGCTCGCGTTTGCGGTGACGACGCGCGGCCCGGTTGGCGTAGCGGCGGTTTGGGGGCGTTGACGGCGAACTTGACAGCGACGGAAACGGCGACGTCGCGTTCTTTTTCGCCCCCGCGTAAGTCGAATGGAGAATGAAACACAAGCGATGCGACGTCGCAACTTGGAGACGTTGAAAATGACGTGGCTATCAAACGAAGTCGCAAAAAACTTTAACGGCGGAAAGCGAACGATTAAGTAAAATTTAACACGTGAACCCGAGCTGCCTTTTGCGATAAACGAACGAAAAAAAACTTCGCGACGTTAAGCGCGCGGGCTTTTAGCGTTAGGCGTTATTGGTATATAATTGTTTCTCGTCGAATATGAACAAACTTAATCTTCGAATCGTCAAGCGCCGTTATCGTTTCAGTGATTTTAACTTTCACCGTTTTTTTGAAGCGCTCGAAGAACTAGAAACCGAAATTGACAACCCTACGAATATGTTTCGTAAGCGCTTACCCAAAAAGAAAACTGTCGGTTAAGTTAAACGCCGCTGCAAATTGGCCAAAAGCGTTCGGAACAACCAAAACAAACTGTACGCTAACATCAATGAAACGGGTTATTAGGGCGAGCAAACGCCTTGCTGTTGGCTCGTAAGAGGTCGCTAGACAAGCTGTATTATGCAGTCGCCTTCTAAAAAATGGAAACAAGCGGAATAACCCAGCTTGACATTCGAAAAGAAGCGATAATAATTACAATACGGATTGTTATTGTTATTTATTAGCAGCTCCGTCGTTACGCGTCGATTTGGTGGCCGCCAAGTCGACGCTTTTTTGCTTATCCGGAATCCATTTCCAGTATTAGCCTCCTTCCTTTTCGAGCGTGTGAAGACGAGAATTTCGGAGCGTAAACTCCTTCTACGACGTGATTTTCCTATTAAAAATAAATGTTTGGCTTTCGCCTCCTTTCATTTCAAGGCGTTGAAGCGAGGGTACCGACGTTCGAACTCCGCGTCCGAGATACGCAACCATTCCGGCATATTCGGCGTTTGCTCGCTTTGAGTTTTTA
>JAZQAP010000742.1:0-2216 GCA_045545275.1 Thermoguttaceae bacterium
CGGTCGGGGAGAGCGTCGCCGCTCAAACGATCGTCGTCGTACAAGCGCAAGCGCCGCGTCCGCCGAAATTTGCCAAGCGCGAAGTCGTTCGGAATTGGGAAGTTGCGCGAACGCGCCGCGTCTTGTTCAACGAGCGCAAAATCGAGCGACGCCGCGTCGAGAAAGTTCGCGTCCGGAGCGGCGGCGGCGACGTTCGCGTCGATTCCGGTTGCGCGTCCGTCGGTTGTAAAGTCGGATTTTAATTGAGTTTGCAAGGGGCGCCGTCGGAGACGGGGACGCTCCTTTTTCCCTTTGCCTTGACGCGAAAGGTTTTAGAGATATGACGATGAAACGCTTGATTTTGACGACGCTTGCAACGGCGGCCGCGTTCATTCCGATTTCCGTTTTCGGTTCGGAAATTACGTTCCGGCGTGGGTTTACGTGGGAGGACGCGCACGCGGCGACGTTCCGCGTCGAGGTGAACGGGGCGCGAGGCACCGCCGTTTTTATCGGTTGCCCGAAAGACCGCCCCGACGTTGCCGTTTTTTTGACGAATTATCACGTTGTTACAAAAAATAACGAAGCGAACCTTACGTCGTGGGGCGACCATCTGCAACGTTCGATTCGCGGCAAAGTCGTCTGGCGAGCGTACGACATTAATAGACCGTGGGACTTTGCGACGCTCGAAGCGGACGCGGCGACGCTAAAACGCGAAATCGACCCGCCTTACATTCAGATCGCGGGCCCGGGCGTCAAGCCGGGACGCGGCGCGAAAATTCTCTCGGCTGGGTGTCCGGACGGGCGATTCGCGCAGTCGTGGGGCGGTTCCATCGTCGATTATTATGACGAAAAGACGGCGGTTTTCACGCCGCCGCCGGTTCCCGGTCAATCCGGAAGCGGGATTTTCGAGGTGATCGACGGCGAGCTATATCAAGTCGGCGTTCTCACCTGGCTTTTCGGCGAGAAGGGGCGCGACGACTCGACCGGCGGCGCGATTCCGATTGCGAACCTGTACGACGCCGCGCGGGGCGTTTCGCCCGCCGGGGTTACAAGCGAGCCCGCCGTTCCGGAAAACGCGACTGAGTGCGACGTTTCGCTAACCTCCGTGAAAACGACGGTTCCGGTTGTCGTCGCCGCCGAAAAATCGGGGTGCAAGGTCGACGCGGTCGCCGTCGCGCGGGCCGCGAACGCGACGAGTTGTTTCTTCTTTTTCAAGAACAATTGCCCGGCTTGCGACCGCGTAAGGCCCGAGCTGTTGCGACTTGCGAAGGAAGGTTATCGGTTCGACTGGTATAACACCGACACGCCGGTCGGGAACGGCGTCGCGGCGAAGTACGGCGTTTTTCAAGTTCCGGCCGCGATTTTGGTTCGGATTACGCCGAACGCAAGCGCCCAAAACGAGAAGATTTGCGAAATTCCACTCGACAAGACGCCGTATTTTGCGGCCCGCGCCGCGTTCGAGCAAGAGTTTATCGCGCTTTCCGAACGCTTTACCTCTTGCCCCGTTGAGCCTGTCGCGCTGAAAGGTAACGCTTGCGCGTCGGTTGTTTACGGCGACGGCAACGACGCGGCGTCGTTCAAAATCGACGCGAACGCGAACGCCGATTTCGAGATCGTTGACCTCGACGAACCGGAACCGACGGGCATTCCGGCGCAACTCGACGAACCGCAAAAGACGTCGGAAAACGCGCCGAATCCGCAAGAAAACGAGTCGAAAACGCCCGATTCGCCGCAAAAGACGCAAGAAAACGCGCCGGAAACGCTGAAAAACGCGGAACCGGTCGGCGAAAAAACGGTCGAAACGCCGTCGGACGACGCCGAGTCGCCGAACGAAAAAACGGACGACGCGAAACCTGTCGACGATAAGTCGCAAGAAGACGCTCCGGAAGCGGACGACGCCGCGTCGACCGAACGCGCGGAAACGAGCGTCCGGACGGCGGAACCGGTCGACGACGAAGAATCGCAAGACGAAGAACCGGAAGATTTTAGAAATCGCGAACCGGTTTGGGAGCGGCTCGACCCGCGCGAAACGGGGATACTCGACGACGCGACCGAACGCTGGAACAATCGCGGGAAACGCGACGAAACGCCGTCTGACGACGCCGAGTCGCCGGAAGAGAACGCGCAAGCGGGCGGACTCGGTTCGCGGGCGTTCGACCGTATCGCCGAACGCGTCGAAAAGTCTGTCGACGCGAAACTTGCGGACGCGAAAGCGGATATCGCTAAGACTTGGCGCG
>JAZQAP010000743.1:0-1902 GCA_045545275.1 Thermoguttaceae bacterium
CGGCGAATGCCAAGAGAACCCCCAGTTTTCCGAACCGTCCCAACGTTTCGCGGTCTTCCAACGCTCCGGCGGCAAATTCGGGAAGTTCGGGTCGCGAGGGTCGAGCGCGCCGCCGCCGTGGCAAAACGGAACGCTAATCAAATGCGGACGCAATCCGGCTTTTTTGATTCGGGCCAACCAATAGTCGAGCTTTTCCCAAGGATACGGAAAATAGCCGTAAAACCAAGCGCAGAGCCAAGCGTCGGTAATTCCGCTCTCGGCCCAAATTTCCGGTAGATCGTCGTATTGCTCGAACATTTCGACCGCGGAACTAACGTGAAAGGTTCGCTCCTTAGCGTCGATTCGGATATTTTCGCTCGGCTCGTAAAGCGGTTTCAACGGAAGCGTCGCGCCGTCGCCGATTCCGGAACCGAAAGCGCCCGCGCTTTTCGACGGCGCGCTCCGACGCCAAACTCCGGCCGAAAGCGCGCCGACGGCGCATCGCGTCAAAAACGTTCTTCGAGAGGCTCGCATCGCTCTTCCCTTTCGCGGTAGATTACCCGTTCGTTTTAACGTCGACGTCGCAATATCGCCAACCGCCGCGACGCTCTATAGAATATAACGACAAACGCCCGCGCGACGGCGCGAAAAACGGCGCGCCGTCGTCGACGTCGAGCGTTTCTTTCTTTCGTTGCCCCGCGCCGTCAACTCGGCTGCTCGATCGGCTCTCGCTCGGCGATCTCGTCGACGCGCTCTTCCGGACGCGGTTTCGCTTTCGCCTTCTTTTGAGACGCGCGGTCGGTCGACAGCACCTGCCGCAAGAGCGCGGAGACGTCCTCGTAAGGCTTTTCGTTCGGCGAACCGTTCGCGAACTGCATGATCGACTTCTGCGTTCGCTCGGTCAGCGACACCAGCATCGTCGACGTCGTCCCAAAGTTCGGCTCCGCGACGACGACGCCGCGTTTCCCGGCGTAATCGGGCGTTCGCGAAAAAGTTCCGCCCGCCGCGGCCAAAAACGCGACCGCCGAGTCGAGCCGGTGAAGCGTCAACAACCGCCGCGCGTACTCTTGGCGTTGGTCTTCGCGGTCGTCCAAGCGATTCGAACTCAACAGGTGCAACCCCGGACGCAACCGCTCGACGCCGATCTCCATCCCGCCGTAAACGACGCCGCCGCTCGTTCGGTCGACGCAAAGAAAATTGACGCCCGCGTATCCGCCCGTTTCGAGTTCGCGAACGGCGCGTTCGAGCGCTTCCTCGGCGTTCGCGCAAGACAGCAGCTCTTTGCAAAGAAGCCCGCGCGACCTCGGGTCGAACGGAATCGCCCGCTTCGGAGCGTTCAAGGCGGCGACAAACATTCCGTGTTGGTTGACGCCGGCCCAAGTGCCGCCCGATTTTCGGTCGAGTCCGCAAACGACGCGCGGTCGTCCGGACTGAATACGCGGCGGCTGAAACTGTCGAGAGTACTCTTCCTCGCGATTTAGCGCGATCAAAATCGGCGCGTCGTCGACCGTTCGGTATTGAATGGCTAAAATACCCATTTTATCTACTCGCTCTCAATAAAACTATCGACGCTCGAAAGTCTTCGTTCCCTCTCCGCCCTACCCGCCGTTCCTCGCGTCGCCGAGAGGTCGGGCGTCCGAACGGCGGCCAAGCTCGCTCGGAGGAAAAGGGCGAAGACTCGTCGCAAGTCGATCGTTAAGCGCAAGACGCGCAAACGCGCGCCCCAAAAAGCGACGACGGACGTCTGTCCGAAGCGCGTCCGAACCGTTTCGACGTAAAACGAAAAAAACGTCGACGAAAAATCCGCCCCCCCCGCTTGCAAGAAAAACGGTTCGACGTATATTTTCTAATAATTCGCTCAACGCCGCCCGACGAGCCGAAATCAAAACGCGTTTTCTCGGAACGCGCCGTTCGACTTGCGGA
>JAZQAP010000744.1:0-3074 GCA_045545275.1 Thermoguttaceae bacterium
CCGGAAACGGACGTCGCGTTCGTCGCGTTCCGCGCGCCTTGGACGATTCGTCCGGTCGCGTTTTTGCCGGAAAACGAAACGCTCCGCGTCGGCGAAAGCGCGTTGAGCGTCGCTCGCAACGAACGGGGCGCGCTTCCGCTCGAGCATAAGATTCTGTCGCTCGACCGTCATTATTTCGAACCGAAAGCGGACGACGCGGTTCGGAAAGCGTTCAATTACGTTCAAGTTTCGAACGCGCCGGAAGCGGGGCGCAGCGGCGGCGGACTTTTCGTCGAGCGCGCCGGAAAGTACTATTGGGCCGGACTTTGCGTCGCCGGCGACCCGAAGGAGGGAGACGGCTTTTTCGTTCCGGCGTCGATCGCCTCGTCCGCGCTCCTTTCAAACGAAAATTTAGCGGTCGCGCTGACCGACCAACGCGCCGGGAAGTTCGCGCCGCCGACCCTCGCCGCCGTTAACCCGCCCGCGTCCGCGGCAAATCCGCTTCCGCCGACTCCGACGAACGTCGCTTCCGTCGAACCGCTCGAATCGTTCGAATCGTTCGCCGCCGCGCCGTCGAAAAACGTTCGCGCCGGTCGCGCCGCGCCGACTTCGACCGAAATCGCCGCCGTCGGAAAAACGGGGGAAGGCGTTCGGTCGACGAGTTTTGAAACGCCCGGGCCCGCGCCGGGCGCCGCGCCCGCCGACGCCGAGTTGCTCGACGCGGCGCTCGACGCGTTGCGCCGTCGCGCGCTTGAAGGCGCCGAAATCGTTTGCATCGTCAACTGGGGCGCCGCCGACGGGAAGGGGCGAGAAACGGAAGTCGTTCGTTTGCCGCGTCAAAACGCCGACGCGCAAGCGCCGCTCGGAACGCCGAACGTCGCGACCGACTCCTTCGTCGTTCCGCAAGTTCCGGAAGTGCGCGCTTCGTCGACTTTTCCCGACGCGAGCGTGTTGCGTTGAGCGACGAGTTGTTGAAGCAAAAAAGCAAAAACGGCGCGAAAAGAGGCGGAAACCTTTGATTCGCGCCGTTTTTTATTAAATTTGTTTGGCGCGTTGAAAAACGATTGAATTAAACGCGAGGGAAAATTTTTACTCCGCGACGTTCGCAAAAGGAAACTTAACGCGCAAAATTGACTTTAAGTCGTTTGGCGAAAAGGGATAACGACGACGGCGCGGCGCGAGAAAACGCCCTCTTTCCGAAATTGAAAAAATCGTTATAATGTGAAAGTTAAGAAAGCCCTCCGTCCGGAATGTTGAATGGGGCAAAATAGAAAAACGACGTAAAAGAGAAAAGGGACGCCGATGAACGACGCGCAACGCAACCCGCAAGAAGACGCGAACGCTCCGTCGAACGGTTCGACCCGTTCCGTCGAATCGACCCAAACGCCGAAACGTTCGAAGGACGACGAACGCGTTTTGGTCGTTCCGACGCGGCTTTTTCGGGACGGCGGCGTCTTTCAAGGTTTTTCGACGGCGGCGATTTCCCGTTGCGACGCGCTCTTTGCGCCGGAGTCGACGCGGTTTACGCGGCGCGGCGACGCGGAGCGCGACCCCGAGTTTAAACAGTTAATTCCTTATATTATCTTCGTTTGCGAAGATTCGGCGACCGGGCGCCCGAGCGTCTTCGCTTATCGGCGCGGCGCCGGGCAAGGGGAAACGCGGCTCCGCTCGAAATGGAGCGTCGGCGTCGGCGGGCATATTAACGACGTCGACGCGGGCGCCGGAGCGTCGGCGAACGGAGAAATTGGAGCAAGCGAAAAAGGCGGAGAAGGCGAAGGAGCCGCGGCGACTCGACCGCAAGCGGCGGAAAACGGCGCAGCGTCGCCGTTCGGAACCGACCTTTTTTCGGCGGGCGCGGCGCGGGAAATCGCCGAGGAAGTCGTTTTGGGCGCGCCGATTTTGCGTTTCGAACGGGTCGGGCTCGTCAACGACGACGCGACGGAAGTCGGGCGCGTCCACCTCGGCGTCGTTTGCGTCGCGACGCTAGCGGCGCCAAAGTTGACGTCGAACGAACCGGATTTAGCGGAGTCGGGGTTTCGCGCCGTCGACGAACTTCTCGCCGAAATCGACGCGGAGCCGGAGCGGTTCGAAAGTTGGACGACGCTCGCGTTGCGCGGTCTTTACGCGAAAAAATGAACGGCGGCGGGTAAAAACGTTCGGAAAAGCGTTAAAAATTTCGCGGCGGACTGGAAACAAACGTCGCTTGACGGTATAATAGGTAAGAACGGTAAAATTGGCGGACTGCGAAAATGCCGCGTTCGCCGCGTCGTCGCGCAAAAGACGATAAAATAAGTGAGATAGGAAAAACGGGGAAACGGAGGAAAAGGCGGAATGAGCGAAACGAAAACGACGCCGCGCGTCGACCGAGCGTTCGACGAAACGCGACCGATCAAAATTCAACGCGGGTTCACCAACGCCGCCGGAAGCGTCCTCATTTCGGCGGGCGACACCGTCGTTCTTTGCGCCGCGTCGATCGTCGAAGACGTTCCGAGTTGGATGAAGCGCGAAGGCGCGACCGAGCGCGGTTGGCTGACGGCGGAATACCGAATGCTTCCGAGCGCCGGGCGTCCCCGCAAGCCGCGCGGCGATCGTCCGGACGGTCGAGCGACCGAAATTCAGCGGCTGATCGGGCGTTCGCTCCGCGCCGTTTTCGACGCCGAAGCGTTGGGGCCGCGAACCGTTTACCTCGACTGCGACGTCCTGCAAGCCGACGGCGGAACGCGAACGCTCAGCGTTACCGGCGCTTTCGTCGCGCTCGTCGACGCGCTGAACTCGATTCGCGACCAACTTCCGAACCCGGACGTTTTCCCGTTGCGCGATTCGGTCGCGGCGGTCAGCGTCGGAATCGTCGACGGAACCCCGCTTCTCGACTTGCGTTACGTCGAAGACTCGGCGGCGGAAGTCGATATGAACGTCGTCGCGACCGGCAAGGGCCGCTTCGTCGAGATTCAAGGAACCGGCGAAGAGGCGACGTTCGACGACGCGCAGCTCGCGTCGCTCCTCGCGCTTGCGAAAAAAGGAATCGGCGAGCTTACCGCGCTCCAAAAAGACGCGCTTGGCGACGCTTGGCCGTTCGGCGATTGACGGCGGAAACG
>JAZQAP010000745.1:0-4688 GCA_045545275.1 Thermoguttaceae bacterium
TTAGCCGCCGAAACGACGGTCGGTCGCCTCTAATCCGACGTTTTAACCGTCAAACTCGGTCGACTCGTCCGCCGCCGACAAAAAGAGCGCGTTTCCCGCAAGAAACGCGCTCTTTGTTTTTAGCGCTTCTTCCGCTCTTCCTCTTCTTGGCGTTTTCTTCTTTCTTTTTCTTGACGCTCTTCTCTCGCTTGTTCGATTTCTTCGAGCCGTCGTTTTCCTTTTTCAACCATACTCTTTCCTTTGGCTTCCTCTCCGTCGGCAATCAATTTTTCGCCGTCGGAGATGAGAGCTTTCGCCCGAAGACGGTCGATATTGTCGATCCCTAAGGCTCCGAAGGCGACGTCGCTTTTCCCGGCTTCTTGCGTCGACGCGGCGTCGTTAAGTTTCGCCTTCGAAGCGTCGGAGTTCTCGCTCCACCATCTTTCGGGCTCGTCGGGAACGCCGCTCTCTTTGAGTCGAGCGTTAAACGCGTCGAACGGCGACGCGGACGCGGCGTCGGAACCGTTCCCAAGCGCGCTCGCCGTCGCGCCGACCGCCGAAATCTCGGACGCGTTCCCCAACGAAGTCGGAGCTTGCGCGACCGCCGAATCCCCAAACGGCGAAGCAGAACCCGCTTCGGCAGAATCCCCAAACGGCGAAGAAGAACCCGCTTCCGAAGCGTCCCCAAACGGCGAAGCAGAACCCGCTTCCGAAGCGTCCCCAAACGGCGAAGAAGAACCCGCCTCCGAAGCGTCCCCGAACGGCGAAGAAGCCTTCCAAGCGGACGCGTCGTCGACCGGAATCAAAATCGTCAACTCGGACGCGTCGCCGAACGGAGACGAAACGCCGCTCGCCCCGTCGTTCCCCATTCTCTCGACGGTCGTAACTTCCGTAATCGTGCAAGTAACGACGCGTTTCGTCGTTACGCTCGCCGCGTCTCCGAACGGCGACGAAGAAGAAGCGCCGCCGAACGGAGCCCCCGAAGCCCCCGCCAACGGCGACGACGTCCCGAACGGAGAGCCCGAAGAATCCGCCCCGGACAAACTCGACGACGCGTCGAGCCCGTCGTTCGCGTCCGCCCCAAAATTGTTCTCGCTCAATCCGCCGTCGTCAAACGGGGCCCCGCCCCCGGCGTTCAAATAATCGTCGAACATAGAACCCTCGCCCATCGAAAAAATGAAATCGCGCCGCCGCTCCTAACGTCGGCGAACGTCGATAATCTATACGTTTAAAAAAATTTTGTTTCCGCAACCGCTCCCCCGGCGTTAAGAAGACGGCGCAACCGTCGCGCTCGCCCCGCCCAAGAGGCGATAAAACGATTTCGCCGACTCCGCCCCGCCGCGTTTACGCTCGGTCGGCGACGCGGCGCTTGAAACGCGCTTATCGCCGGTACGCTCGTAAACGCTCAACCTCGCGACGCGAAACGTCCTTGCCGTTAGCTCTCGCGACTTAGAGCGAGACGGAAGCCGTACTCCTCGTCCCTGACCGTCGGGTCTTTGTGGAACCGTTTGGCCAACCGCACGTCGAAATAATAATCGTAACCGCTAGCGCCGCGCGCCACCCGATCCAAGCCCGACGACGGTCCCTTGGGATTTTTTCGCGACGCCATATCGTATTCCGAGTACCAATCTCCGCACCACTCGCACACGTTGCCCAACATGTCGAGTAACCCCCAGGGATTCGGCGGATAACTTCCGACCTCAGTCGTTCGCCCTAATTTCCCTCCTCCATAATTCGCTTTATCGTAGTTTAACTCCGTTCCCCAAAAATACGGCGTCGTCGTTCCGGCGCGAGCCGCCAACTCCCATTCGGCCTCCCAAGGCAACCGAAACTTAAATCCTAAGGGCGCGTAACCGCCGTCGTTTAACTTCGCGATAAACTCTTGGCAATCGTTCCAACTCACGCTCTCCACCGGAAAATTCGACGTGTCCATACCCGCGCGCAGTCGTTCGACTAAGTCATTATATGCGCGCCGTTCATCGTCGAAGAAGATTAGCCTAGCCCTCAACATAAAATATATGTGCCACCCCCAGCCTCCCGTCGAAGAAAAATAACTCGGGTTCGAGCCCATCACGTTTTCCCACATCGCTTGCGTTACCGGCGTTTCCAATAGATAGAAACCGCGCGTCAACGTTACTTTGCGTTGCGTTTCATTGTCCCGGCGACCGCTTTCGCCCCTCGGGCTCCCCATCGTAAACGTCCCCGGCGGGCAATAACGGAACGCGTATTCGATTCCGCCAATCGTCAGGGTTCGGCGTTCGCCCGCCTCTTTCGCGGAGTTAAATAGCCGTTTCGCTTTCTTACGTTCCGCCTCTTTGCGTTTCCTTTCTCGCCCCTCCGGCGAGTTGTCTTCGATGAGAAGCATCGTTTTCTTTTCGTCGCCCAGCTGTTTCGGGAGACTTTTTAGCGTCTCGATCGCTTCGAGGTGTTCCGTCGCTCGCGTTTGGTACGGTTCGCCGTAAAATTTCCGCAACACGTCCCACGCGGCGCGCTGGAACCGCTCCGCTTCGTCCGGCTCTCCGACGTCGTAAAACGCTTTCGCGGTCGCCGCCAAACGACGCGGCAAACCGAACGCTCCCGGGCCTTCCCAGTTCGCCGACTCCGGATTCAACAACGCCCGATACCCCTCGGCGACCGACGCGACCGACGGATACAACGGGTCGTCTTTCTTACTCGCCAAGAACGCCGGAACGCGCGGCTCCTCGCCCAAACACGCGACCCGATAACAGTCGACCGCCGTCGCGATCGCGACGTAAACCGTCTTTTTGCCGATCTCGCGCAACTTCGGGTCTAGGTGTTTAACCCGGTATTTTGGGGCAAACTTTAGCTTCGCGTTTTTGTCGAGGAAAGCGCGCGTTTCCGGCGACGCCTCGTCGTATTTCACTAGTTCGCGCCATTCCTTTTCCGTGCGCCACGCCTTCATATTCTCTTGCTGCTCCTCGGCGAACGCTTCGTCGGGCAGGCCGCTCTCCAAACCTTCCCGTCCCTCGGCGCGCGCTAGGTCAAGCGTTACGTCGTGAGCGTTAAATTTGGCGAACGTTACAAAGGGCGGCGCCGCCAAGTTTTCAATTCCGTTCCAAAACGCTCCCATCAATTCGTAATCGCCGTCTATCGAGCGCGCGACCGTCAAGGCCAACGTCGGAATCTTCAAAACGCTAAAAAGCAACTGGAACGGCGCCGTTCCTTCGCGGTAAATTTTCCCTTCTTTCCAGCCGTTCGTATAATAAAGCGTTTCGGAGCCGTTGCGGAAAATCGCGTCGTTGGCCGTGAATTCGTTTTGCAGACTCGCGTCGAAAGCGGCTCCGTCCGCGACGCCTTGCGGGGCCAAATCCGCGCCGACCAAAATTTGCAACGGAACGCGCCCGTTCACCTCGCGCACGTTCGCCGCTTGGTAGGCTCGCGGCGTTAAGCGAAGCGGCCAAATTTCGTCGAATTTATTCGTTTCCCAAGCCGCCGTCTCGTACTCAAAACGCGCCGCGCACAGTTCTCGTTCGAAATTTTGACGTTCGCGGGCCAGCTCTTGCTGGTGTTGGAAATTTCGTTCGTTCAGCTCGAATTGATTCCGCTGTTCGAGCATTTTCAGCTCGATTTGCCGTTCGAAATTTTTAGCGTCGCGCGCTTTTTGCATTTCGTCCTGCAAGCGCGCCATTTCCGCTTGATGCTCGCGGTTGAGTTTATTTTCTTTCTCTTGATGCTCGCGGTTACACTCCCCGTTCACTAAAGTAGCCGCCGCCGAAGCAAGCGACGAAAGAGCCAAAAACACTCCCGCCATATTCCCCACCTCCGTCGTTTCCTAATTTCTCCGTTAATTTTATCCGTCGTTTTTGTCGTTCGGCGACATTATTTATATTATAATCCGCGGCGCGCAAAAACGCAAGGAAAAATATTGTCGACCGCTAAAACGATATCGCTTACAATAATTCAAGGAGCCCAGTCTCCCTATTCTTTAAAGGAAGTTTGCTCGTTAAAATTTGCATAAAAAAACGCAAAATCTTCTTTTTTTAATAAAAAGTCCGAGCGTTTCTACCGCCAGCTTGAATCGCTTCCTGTTTTAACGCTTTTTTCAAGGGTTGGCGCGGGGCGGTTAAATCGCGACGAACGCTCGGGGCGCTTGAAAACCGATTCGACGCAACGTTCGGAGGCGAAAAAACGGTCGGACGATAGCGGTTCGGAGAGGATGGGAGGGGTTCTCGTTAAACAGGTAAGAAAGATTGGCTTTAACACTGCTTTCGAGGATTGACGCGAGGCGGTCAAATCGCGGCGAATGTTCCGATCGCTTGAAGGTCGTTTCGGCGCGACGAGTCCTTGGAGCGCGGACGCGCTCACCGTCGGCCCGTATCTCGGCGACGACAGCCTGACGCCGTTCGTCGACGTCGCGAACGAGCGCGACGGCGGCATTTTCGTCTTGGTGAAGACGTCGAATCCGGGCGGCGCGCAGTTCCAAGACTTAGCGTTCGAGGGCAAAACGCTTTACCGTCGGGTCGGCGAATACGTCCAAACGCTCGCGGCGGAGAGTATCGCAAAGACCGGTTGCGCTTGCGGATACGGGAACGTCGGCGGCGTCGGCGGCGCGACCTGGCCGGCGCAACTGACGGAACTTCGCGCGGCGCTTCCGAACGTTTGGTTCTTGGTTCCGGGTTACGGGAGGCAAGGGGGCGGCGCTAAAGACGTCGCGGGCGCTTTCGACGCCGACGGACTCGGCGCGATCG
>JAZQAP010000746.1:0-2467 GCA_045545275.1 Thermoguttaceae bacterium
CGTTTTTTTCGGGAATAAAGGCGGGGTCGGCGTTTCAACGGTTCGAACGATTTTTTCAACGCCCCGTCGGCTTTTTTTCGTTTTTTTCGGGAATAAAGGCGGGGTCGGCGTTTCAACGGTTCGAACGATTTTTTCAACGCCCCGTCGGCTTTTTTCGTTTTTTTGCGGAAACGGTCGGGGTCGAGGTTGGAACGGTCCGGGGGAAAAAAGGAACCGCCGCGCCCCGAACGAACGCGTCGCGGCGGCGGAAAGGGGGGCGAAAATTATTCGCGGACGATGATAACGCGGTCGATAAAGACGGCGTCGACTTCGCCCGGGCGCTTCGGCGGCGCGAACCAAATATATTGCGACGGTTTCAGCTCGAGCGAACCGAGGTCGACGCAAGTATATTCGGGCTTCGCGATCTCCTTGACCGACAAGTCTTTATGCGCCGTACCGCGTTTCGCGTCCTCGTCGTAAACGCCGAGCGTCATCGCGGAGCCGTCTTGCGCGGAAGCGTCGGCGCGGACGAAGGCGTAAACGCGGTACTTCGGCGCTTCGCCTTCCGCGAGTTCCTTGCCGGACGCCGATTTCAAACGAGCGAGCGTCGACGGGAAGCGCCAGTTCGTCGCCCATTCGAAGTGCGTTCCGGGCATCTTCACCGCGCGACCGTTCGAGGCGGCGGCGTCCTTGGCGACGAACGTCCACTTGCCGAATTGATTTTTGTTCATGTCGTATTCTTGGACGTCGAGCCAAGAGCCGAGCGGGAGGTCGGCGCAAACTTCCGGCGCGGGCGGCTCGGAACCGTCGTAACCTTCGTAACGGTCGATCAGCTCTTGCTTGAAGTTTTTGAAGCCTTCCGCCGAGTCGGCTTCGCGGCTCCGAGTGAGGCCGAATTCGTCGAGCGTCGCGCTGAAATCGAGCGCCGCCTTATGCGGATCCGCCGGGCCGACGAACTCGATTCCGGTCAATTTCGACTCGAGCGCCATTCGACGGTATTCTTGCAACCAAACGAGATCGAGCGGGATGCGTTCGCGGCGAACCTTCTTGACGAGACCGGCGAAACGCTCCGGATTCTCCGCTTCGAGCCGCTTCGCGACGGCGAGCGCTTCGTTTTGGAGGCGAGTCGCTTCGTTCAGCGAAGCCGGGTCGAGCCAATCGTTCGTCGACGTGCGGTAAATGCCGAGATAAACGTCCGATTTTTCAACCGCGTTCGAGAGAACGTCGAAATAACGTCCGTAAATCGGAACGAGTTCCGGCGCGTAATAACCGGCGACGAACTCGTCGACGAGTTTTTTCGGGTCGAGCGACGGATTCCAAAGGAGTTTCGCGATCACCCAAGCGCGGAGCTGAACGAAGTCGCCCGTTTCCGCTTGATAGTCGCCCTGTTCGAAGAGCCCGACGACGTTGTGATCGACGTAAAAATCGATGTTCGGGTCGAGAACGCGATAGTTCGGGAACGGAAGGAGGTAAAGGGCGAAGTCGGTAACGTAATCCCAAACGAAGAGTTTGTCGGCGATTTTGCTCCAGCCTTCGACGTCTTCGCGGAACGTCTTATTTTGTTCCGACGCAAGGGGTTGCGAGAACGAACACTCGATCGAGCAAAGCCGAATAACGACGTTATCGCGCGGGCGGGCGATCTTCGGCGGCTTGCGGGTGTATTGGTAGGCGAGCGTTTCGACGTAAACGTTCGGGAACTCTTTCTCGACCGCTTCCGCGACTTTATTGACGCCGTAAAGGAGCGAACCGGCGGGCGAGCCGTTTTCTTCGTCGATTTTGCGGCACTTTTCGCATTGGCAGTTGCCGCGCCAGTCGTTTTGACTGATCGAGAGGAACGACGCCTTCGGGTTTTTGCGCAACGCTTCGAGCGCGTTTTTCGTCATCTCGGCGAGCATTTCGTCGTTCGTGAAGCAAAGTTGCGTCCCGGGTTCGTGAATTTGCTCCGGTTTCAGTTCCGCGACCAACTCGGCGTAACCTTCCGGCGAACCGGCCCAAGCCGGCCAACCGACCTTGCGAACGCCGTCGATTTCCGAGAACCATTCCGGGTGTTCGCGGTAATATTTCGCCGGCGGAATCAGTTGATAAGCGGAGTGAACGAAGTATTGGAAGCGGTGGCGGTCGCCGAACTCTTCCGGCGCGGGGGAGCCGTTGCCGTTGCACTTGAGCCGCGCCGCGAAAACGCCGTTGCTCGTAACGTCGCGATAAAACGAGTCGCGATATTCGAGTTTCGGCGCGTAAGCGTAGTCGAGTTCGTCGACTTTAACGACGGCGCTCTTCGGAACGGTCGTTTCGACCGACGTCCACCAACGGACGCCGAGGCGCGTTTCGAGGAACTCGTAAACGGCGTAAAGGGAGCCGCGTTGGGCGTGCCCGGTCAAGACGATCGAGTCGCCGACGCGCTTTAAAACAATACCGTCGTAGTGGAGTTTCGACTCGTCGTCCGGGGCGCCGGGGAGATTTTGCGAGGGGGGGCCGGGGCGGAGGAGGA
>JAZQAP010000747.1:0-3160 GCA_045545275.1 Thermoguttaceae bacterium
CGTCGCTTGCGGCGGACGGTTCGGCGTCGACGCAAAACGTCGCGCTTCGGAATCTTGCGTTCGACGCGGATGTTTGGGCGTCGAACGAACACAGCGCGCCTTATATGGCGTTCGCGGCGATCGACGGCGACGTCGCGCCGAAGTTGGGCGGGGGCGACCGCGGGCGTTCTTGGGTCGTCGACGGCGAAAAAACGGGCGGAAAGGCCGATTTCGAGCTGACTTGGGACGAACCGCGCGTCGTTTCGACGGTCGTTTATTACGGGCGCACCGGGGCGGCGATGTTGAACGAGGTCTTCCGCGATTACGAAATTTGGCTCGACGACGACAAAACGCCGGTCGCGACCGGAACGTTCGAGATGATTCACGGCCCGCAGTTCGTCGAGTTCGAAAAGCGCGAAGTTTCGACCGTTAAAATCCGATTTTTGAACGGTTACGAGGGCGGGCTCCATTGGGGCGCGTCCGAAATCGCCGTCTTCGAACGCCGTCCGAGCGACGAAGAGCTGGCCGCGGCGGTTAATCCGGAAGCGGCGCGACCGCCCCTCGAAGAGACGCTCGCCGGTTATCGCGACGCCGGAATGCCGGACGAAATCGTTTTCGCCGTCCGCAAACCCAGTTTCGACGGGCACTGGTACGCGAATATCGGCTATTACGCCGACAACGTTTGCCGTTTGCCGTTCCCAATGGGAAGCGGCGGCGGGATTTACGCTTACAACGTCGTTACGAAAAAGACGCGTCCGATTATCGAAGACCCGCGAGGGAACTTCCGCGACCCGCAAGTCCATTACGACGGGAAAAAAATCCTCTTTTCTTACCTCCCGGCGGGGAAAAAACACTACAGTCTTTACGTTATAAACGCCGACGGAACGGGACTTGCGCGTCTTACCGGCGAAGAGACGGACGAACCGCTCAAGCTCCCCGAGGGCGTCGAACCGTCGACGTCGACGGAGTTTCGTTCTTCCGTCGCGCCGCTCGGGAACGCTCGCGACTTCGCGCCGCCCGGCTGGGACGACTACGAGCCGACTTGGCTTCCGGACGACTCGATCGTCTTTTGCTCGACCCGCGCCAAGCGTTACGTCGGCTGTTGGACGACGCACGTCGGAACGATTTATAAACGCTTGCCGGACGGGACGATACGCGAACTTTCCTGCAACGTCGAGCAAGACAACACGCCTTGGGTTCTTTCGAACGGGCAAATCGCCTACATGCGTTGGGAGTACGTCGACCGCAGTCAGCTCGACTACCATCATCTTTGGACGATGAACCAAGACGGGACGCGCCAACAAATATTGTACGGCAACCAAAAACCGGGCGCCGTTATCCTCGCGCCGAAGTCGGTTCCGGACTCGAACAAAATCGTTTGCACCTATTCGCCGGGGCACGGAATCAAGGAACATTACGGGCCTATCGCTTTAATCGACCCGAGTTACGGCCCGGACGACCCGCGCGGTTTGAAGATTGTTTCGCGCAACAATAATCACAGCGACCCTTGGGCGTTCGACGAAACGAAGTTTATGACGGCGTCGCGGACGAAGATCGCGCTCCTCGACGAGCGCGGTCGGGAAACGACCCTTTACCAACTGCCGCAAGAGCTGATCGACCAAGGGTTTTACGTCGGCGAACCGCGTCCGCTCGCCCCGCGCGAACGAGAGCCGCTCTCCCCCGACGCGACCGACCCGACGCAAACGGAGGGAACGATCGCCCTCTTGAACGTTTACGTCGGCCGAAAAATGCGGGACGTCGAGCCGGGAACGATTAAGGAACTCCATATTTACGAAACGCTTCCGAAGCCGGTTTACTACAGCGGCGGCACGGAAATGACGAGTATGCGCGGCACGTTCACGATCGAACGGTTCTTGGGACGCGTCCCGGTTTCGGAGGACGGCTCGGCGTACTTCCGCGTCCCGGCGAACCGTCCGATTTTCTTCTTGGCGATGGACGCGCAAGGCCGCTGCGTCAAGCGGATGCACTCGTTCACGTCGGTAATGCCCGGCGAAAATTTGAGTTGCGTCGGCTGCCACGAGGAGCGTTACGAAACCGCCGCGTCGGACGAAAAGAACCGTCTGATGGAGATCATGAAGAATCCGCCGACGAAAATCGAGCCGATCGAGGGCGTCCCGGGCGTGTTTAGCTTCGCCCGCGACGTCCAGCCGATTTTGGACAAACACTGCCTCGAGTGCCATAACCCCGACCGCGAGGAAGGCGGTTTCAACGTTTCGGGACACTGGTCGCCGATGTATACGATTAGCTACGCGCATCTGAATTGGCGACAACTCTTGGGCGACAACCGCAACCGAGCGAAAAGCGACTTCGGCCCCTACGAGATCGGCTCCGGAGCGAGTCGGCTCTTGAAACTTATCGACGAGAAACACGGCGGCGTCGAATTGTCGAAAACGGAGCGCGACGTCGTTCGATGTTGGCTCGACGCGGGCGCCAACTACGCCGGAACTTACGCCGCGTCGGCCGCCGGAGCGATCGGTTATTATATGCTGAACATACCGGTTCGCAACGAGAAAGATTGGCCGGAAACCGCCGCGATGCAAGAGGCGATCGCGCGCCGTTGCGACGGTTGCCACACGCCGCCGAATCCGAAAAAGGGGTTCGGCGTTTACGACCTTTTCCGCGATTACTACTCGTATCGCAATCCGGACGACGCGACCGATATGTTTATTCCGCACGACTTGTCGCAGGCGAACGGACGTTTCAGCCGTTTGGAGATTTTCGACCTGTCGTATCCGGAGCTTTCAAAAGCGGTTAGAGGGCCGTTGTCGAAGGCGGCGGGCGGTCTCGGCGTCTGCGAGGCGAAGTCGGGCAAACCGGTCTTTGTCGACAAAGACGACCCGGACTATCGGACGATTTTGGCCGGAATCGAGCGCGGTCGCCGTTACATTTTGGAGGAGGACAACCGCCCCGAAATGATCGTCCCAAGCCCGAACAACGGCTCCGATTGCCCGCAAAAGTTCGTTCCGCGTTGGGCTTACCTGCGCGAAATGATCCGATACGGAATCCTTCCGGTCGACGCCGACCCGAGCGCGAGCTACGACCCTTACGAACTCGACGAGAAATATTGGCGTTCGCTTTGGTATAAACCCGAAACAAAGAAGGGAACGGAGCCGAAACCGGTTGCGACGGAATAACGGCGCGATAATTTGCGTTTTCAAAG